>CAISKG010000257.1 GCA_903885855.1 uncultured Planctomycetaceae bacterium | reverse complement strand
GGCGGCCGCGGCCTGGCCTGCACGACCACCGGAGGCCGCTGCGGCGGCGCGGCGTTTCCCGCCCCCCGCACGCGCTGCACGAGGGCCACGATCTGCGACACCAGCCAGAAGATCACGAACAGGACCGGCAGCACCAACTCCACCCAGTCGGCGGCGGCCAGCGGCAACGGCGGGGCGGCTGCGGCGACGTGGAGCAGGGCCATGGATCAGGCTCCCGCCGGGAGGGAGTTGACGGGGGCCGGATTGGATCCCGTGCCGGCGATCGTGCGGCGCATGTCGGTGTCGGCCTGGAGGTTGCGCAGCCGGTAGTAGTCGACCACGCCGAGCTGGCCGCTGGTGAGGGCGTCGGCGATGGCCCGCGGCACCTCCGCCTCCGACTCCACCACCTGGGCGCGCCCCTCCTCGATGCCGGCGATCATCTCCTGCTCGCGGGCCACGGCCATGGCCCGGCGCCCCTCGGCGTTGGCCCGGGCGACGCGCGTGTCGGCCTCGGCCTGGTCGGCCTGGAGGCGGGCGCCGATGTTCGCGCCGACGTCGATGTCGGCGATGTCGATCGACACGATCTCGAAGGCGGTGTTCGCGTCGAGCCGGCGGGCGAGCACGGTCTTGGAGATCACGTCGGGGTTCTCGAGCACGCTCGTGTAGCGCTCGGCCGAGCCGATCGCCGACACGATCCCCTCCCCCACGCGGGCCACGATCGTCTCCTCGGTGGCCCCGCCGATGAGCTGATTGAGGTTGGTGCGCACCGTGACGCGGGCCCGCACCTTCAGCTGGATCCCGTCCTTGGCGACGGCATCGAGCGACTCGCGGCCGCTGTTCTTTCCCGGGCAGTCGATCACCTTGGGATAGACGCTCGTCTGCACCGCCTCGCGCACGTCCCGGCCGGCGAGGTCGATGGCGGTGGCGAGCTTCCAGTCGAGCTCCTTGATCCTGGCCTTGTGGGCGGCGATCAGGGCCTGCACCACCAGCGGCACGCGGCCGCCCGCCATCGAATGCTCCTCGAGCGCCTGCCGGGTGATCCCGCTGGCATCCCCGAGCCCGGCCTGCACCGCCATGATCTTGCTGCGCACGATGACAGCCGGGTTGACCTTCTTGAAGCTCATGGCCACCAGGTCGAACAGGCCGATGCCCGCGCTCGAGGCGTAGGACTGCAGCCACAGCCGCAGGTACCGCGCCAGCAGCGCCATCACGAAGATGACCAGCAGCAGGACGATGATCAGCAGGACGGGAACCATGGCGGCGGAGCCTCCGGGCGGGACGACGGCGGGGGGCGAACCCCCAGGGAGAGCCTTGTTCCGTGGCGGGGGCGAGTCAAGCGTCGGGGCCGTCGAGCGATTCGAAGGTGAAGGTCTCGAGCGTGGTGGAAAGCCGGTCGGCGGCCGGCGGGGCCGGTTCTGACGGCGATGCCGGGGATTCGGGCGGGCGCCCCTCCCGCGCGGCCGGACCGCCGGCCCCGGCGGCGGGGGGAACGCGGCCGTCGCGGCGCGGGCGCACCACGAGTGCCGCCCCCTGCACCCCCACCACGTCGATCTCGGTGCCGGCGTCGATCGGGCCGCCCTCGCTCATCGCTTCGAGCGATTCCCCGCGCACCTCGACGCGGCCCCAGGGCAGCAGTTCGCTCGCCGCCCGGCCGCTGGCCCCCACCAGGTCGCGCGCCCGGCGCCGGCGGCCGATGTCGGGCACGACATCCTCCGGCTCCGGAGGGGGCGGCAGGACGCGCCGCCCCAACGGCGTGTCGGGGAAGATCCGGAAGGCGAAGCCCAGCGCCACCGGCACCAGGGCGATCGCCAGCCCCAGCGTCGCCGCGCCGACTCCGACCCCGAACTCGCTGAAGGCGATCCAGATCGAGGCCAGGAACGCCGAGAGGCTCACGAACCCGAGCACGCCCCCGGAGGGCACGAACACCTCCGCCACGAGCACCACGAGCCCGAGGAGGAACAGCGCACCGACCCAGACCGCCGGATTCATCCGTTGCCGAGCTCCCGGCCGTCGTCGGCGGCGCGCACCAGCAGCAGCCCGCCGCGCACCGCCACCACCCGGACGCGCGTGCCCGGCTCGAGGAGCCGGCCGTCGCTGGCCACGTCGTGCAGCGCCCCGCCCACGCGGGCCTTGCCCGCCGGGGCGAGGCGCGTGGTCGTCTCCCCCTCCAGGCCGACGAGCGCCTCGAGCGGATCGACGTCGTCAGGCTCGTCGGCCGACGGGGGCTGGAGCAGCACGTGGCGGAAGAGGCGCGACTCCGGGAGCCAGCGCCGCGCGACGACCGCCAGCGCGGTGACGCCGGCGGCGGCCCCGAGGATGCCCAGCAGCGAGTTCTGCAGCTGCCGCAGCTGGTAGGCGTTGGTGGGGAGGATGAAGCTCTGGCTGGCCAACACCAGCGCCGCCACCATCAACAGCCCGCCGCCGAGGCCCAGGATCCCCACCCCGGGGACGACGAAGATCTCCGCGGCGACGCAGAACAGCCCCGCCAGGAAGAGCATCACCTCGAGCCATCCGCTCGTGCCGTGGAGGTGCTGGCTCCAGAAGTAGACGATGAAAGCCACCATCGCCACGAAGCCCCCCAGCCCGATGCCGGGGGTGTGGAGCTCGAGGTACAGCCCCGCGGCGCCGACGAGGAGCAGGATCCAGGCCACCGCGGGGCTGGCCAGGGCGTCGAGGAGCGTGTCGGCCCAGCCCGATTCCGCCGTCTCCACCTCCTCCTCGATGCCGTACGCCCGGGCCAGGCCGGCGAAGTCGTCGACGACGTGCGTCGCCAGCTGGAGCGCCTCGGCCCCGCGGCCGTTGAGCGTGATCGGGCCGCGGCCCACCTCCGCGCCCACCTTCCAGGCGTCGCGGTCGTCGCGCTGGGCGAGTTCCTCGTCGGAGAAGTAGGCGACCTGCCCGGTCCCCGCCCGCGTCGCCTGGCGGACGACGATCCCGGGCACCGCCAGCGCCACCGGCAGCGACCACGATCGCTCGCGTTTCCGCGCCACCGCCTCGCGCCACGCCACCGCCACCGCGTCGGCCTGCCGCCCCTCGATGGTGCCCCCGCCCTCGCCCCCCAGGAGCGCCCCGGGGGCCATCACGACCTCGTCGCACGCCGCGGCCACCAGCGCCGCGTCGCCGCGCGCCTCGTCGGGCACCCAGGCCACCGTGCGCACCCGGGCGGGATCGAGGCCGGCGAGGAAGCCCGCCAGCACGAGCGCCTGATCGGGATCGCCGCCGGCGCTGTCGATGCGCAGGCAGACCATGTTCTTGCCGCGCTCGACCGCCTCGCTGATGCGCTTCTTCGTGCGCGCCACCGCCTCGGCGCCGATCGCCCCGGAGATGACGACCTGCGTCGCCCGCCAGCCGCCGTCGAGCGCGGGATTGTCGGCCAGCGCCCCTTCCGGCACCCCCAACCCTCGGGCCACCTCGGCGGCGGAGCGGGCCAGGAGGCGCACCAGGCCCAGTTCGCGGGCGCGCCGGCCGGTGAGCTCCAGCGGCACCGGCGCCAGCGCCTCCTCGTGGAGCACCGCCGCCTTGGCCCGCAGCCCGGGAAGATCCTGCTCGGCCACCACCTGCTCGCCGTCGTCGGTGGCCACGCGCACCGGCCGGGCGGTCGGGTCGACGAGCCCCAGCGCCAGCGCCGGCGGCGCCGTGCGCCGCCGACCGGCGACCTGCACGTAGGCGGCGCGCGTGGCGTCGTCGATCTCGGCGCCGGTGCCGGCGGCGATCACCGCGTCGGGCGCCATGACGATCTCCTCGCAGGCCAGCGCCACGAGCACCGCGTGGCCGCGGGCGCCCTCCGGCAGCCAGGCCACCGTCTTCACGCCGGCGAGCCGGGCGTCGCCGAGGAATCGGGCCAGCTCCAGCGCCCTGCCGAAGGTGCTCGAGGCGGCGCCCGCCTCGTCGGCGCCGTCGAAGCGCAGCACCAGCACGCCGCGCTCGCCCGGCCGGGCCACGAGCTTGTCGAGGACGCGGACGACGCTTCCCTCGACCTGCGTGTCGCGCGTGCCGGCGATCGGCAGCCGCACCGG
>CAISKG010000256.1 GCA_903885855.1 uncultured Planctomycetaceae bacterium | reverse complement strand
TGCCGCGGAGATCGTCGGGGGTGGTGAGCGGATTGAGCGTGCACAGCCGCAGGACGCTGCGGCCGCGGAGCGACGTGGTGGAGAGGGTGGCGAACCCCTCGGCCGAGAGCCGTTTCACCGCCGCCTCGTGCCCCGCGGCGTCCCCCCCGCGGAGGGCGAAGGTGACGATCGCCAGGGTCGCCGGCGTCACGATCTCGAAGCGCCGCGCGTCGCCGCGGAGGATCTCCTCCGCCTCCCGCGCGAGGTCGATCCCGCGGCGGATCGCGGCCCGGATCGCCTCGGCCCCGTGCATCCGGAAGGTGAGCCAGAGCTTGAGCCCGCGCGCCCGGCGCGTGAGCTCCGGACCGAGGTTGCCGAAGCCGGTCTCGCCGGCGGCGGCGGCGGTGTCCTTGAGGTATTCCGGTGCCATGGCGAAGGTGCGGAGGAGCGCCCCGGGCCTGCGCACGAACGTGCAGCCCACGTCGTAGGGCTGGAAGAGCCACTTGTGCGGATCGGTGACGAGGGAGTCGGCCGACGACAGCCCGCGGAACCGCTCCGCCTCCTCCGGCAGGCTCGCCGCCACCGCGCCGTACGCCCCGTCGACGTGGAGCCACAGGCCGCGCGGGGCGCAGATCGCGGCCAGATCGGCGAGCGGATCGACGGCGCCGGTGTTCGTCGTGCCCGCGGAGGCGACGACGATCCGCACCGATGGATCGGCCGCGACCGTCGCCGCGACGGCGTCGGCCGGCAGCCGCAGCGCCCCGTCGGTGGGGAGGATGCGGATCCGTGCGGCGGGATAGCCGAGGAGGCGCAGGGCCCTCGGGATCGAGGCATGGACCTGATCGGAGAGGAGCACGCTCCCCTCCCCGCCGGGGTCGACGGTGTCGCGCGCCGCGGCGAGCGCGGTGAGATTGGCGATCGATCCGCCGCTCGAGAGGATGCCCTCGCCGCCGGGTGCGAGGCCGAGGAAGGCGCGCAGCCAGTCGAGGGCGACGAGCTCCGCCGTGGCGGTGCCCGATCCGCCGGCCCAGGAGGTGGCGATGCAGTTGAAGCCGGTGCCGAGCCACTCGCCGAGGATCGCGGCGAACGACGAGGGGCCGGGGACGCGCGCGAAGTAGCGCGGATGGTCGCCGTGCTGCTGGAAGGCGAGCGCTCCGGCCACGAGCGTGTCGATGGCGGCGTCGGCGTCGCCGGGGTGCTCGGGAAGGGGCCCCCCGAGGCGCTCCCGGAGCGCCGTGGGGGAGTCGGCGCGGATCGCCGGCTCGTCGCCGCGGCGGACGAGCCGGTCGACGACGAGGTCGGCGACCCGGTGCGCGAGCCGTCGCATCTCGGCTTCGGGGAGCCCGAGGGTGTCGGCGCCGTCGCGCGGCATGCCGGGGGCGGGGGGCACGGGAGGCTGCATGGTGGCGGGGGACGGTGCGGCACGCGGGACAGGAGAGCGTAGACTATCCGCCGCCGGGGCCGGGATGGAGCGGGCGTGGGGACGCGGCCGGCGGCGTGGCACTCCGGGGAGGATGCGATGCGGATCGCGACGGCGGTGTGGCGGGCGGCGATGGTGGCGGGCCTGCTGGCCGGCGGAGCGGGAGCCGCGTGCGGCGACGAGGCGCCGGATCCCGCGTCGCCCGGATTGGGCGCCCGCGCGGTGCGGCTGCGGGAGTTCGTCATCCCCCGGCGCTGGCCGGAGCCCTCCTGCCATGCGAGCACCGTCGTCGAGGCGACGCCGGGGGAGCTCGTCGCCGCCTGGTTCGCCGGCACCGACGAGGGGGAGAAGGACGTCTCCATCTGGCTTGCGCGGCATGGCGCCGCCGGCTGGGAAGCGCCGCGGAAGGTGATCGACGGCGTCCAGGCCGACGGCAGCCGGCATCCCTGCTGGAATCCGATCCTCTTCCGTGGCTCGCCGCGGGCCGGCGCGAAGCCGCCCCTGTTCCTCTACGCCAAGGTCGGCCCCTCGCCCGATACCTGGTGGGGCGTGATGGCGGAGAGCGCCGACGACGGCCGCACCTGGAGCGCGGCACGGCGCCTCGAGGGGGAGGCCATCGGGCCGGTGAAGAACAAGCCACTCGTCCTCACCGACGGCACCGTGATCGCCGGAGCGAGCAGCGAGGACGACGGCTGGCGCGTCCACTTCGAGCGCTCGGAGGATGGCGGCCGGTCGTTCGCGCGCGGCCCCGCCGTCCACCGCGCCCCCGACACGGCCGGCCCGGGACGCTCGGCCGCCGACGTGAGCGCCATCCAGCCCTCGATCCTCGATCTGGGCGCGGATCGGCTCCTGGCCGTGGGGCGCACCAAGCAGGGGCGCGTCTTCGAGATCGAGAGCGGCGACGCCGGGCGCACCTGGGGGCCGATCGCCCTGGGGGCGCTGCCCAACCCGAACGCCGGCACCGACGCCCTGACCCTCGCCGACGGCCGTCACGTCATCGTCTACAACCACACCGAGCGCGGGCGCTCGCCGCTGGGGATCGCCGTGAGCCGCGACGGCCGCGCCTGGACGCCGGC
>CAISKG010000255.1 GCA_903885855.1 uncultured Planctomycetaceae bacterium | reverse complement strand
CTTTACGCGAAACACGGGCTGGCTGGCTACACGCGAAACACGGGCATCCTGCCCGTTTTCGCTTGTGGGCGGCATGCGTGCAGCCGAGGTGCACGCGATGCCGCTGCCCGCCGGCATCCTGCCGGCGTTGCGGCGTTTGGGGCGCTAGCCTGCGAGGTTCTCTCGCTTCTTCCCACGTGTGACGGGCGACCCCGCAGCGGCGTGATGCACCGACCCCGCAGCGGCGAAAGGCTGGCGCCGGTCAGAGCTGCGTCGGGTTCGGGGCGTCGCCGTAGACGGCCTTCGGGTCGAAGGCCTTCTCCGACTCCATGAACTCGAGCCCCTGGCCCGCCGTGCGCTCCTTCCCCACCGGCACCCGGCGGTAGAAGCAGGAGCGGTAGCCGACGTGGCAGCTCGCGCCGCCCGGGATCGAGACGCGCAGCCACACGCAGTCCTGGTCGTCGTCGATCCGCATCTCCACCACCGTCTGCACCAGCCCGCTCGTGGCCCCCTTGTGCCACAGCTGCTTGCGGCTGCGGCTCCAGTAGTGGGCCTCGCCGGTCTCGATCGTGCGCGCGAGGGCCTCGCGGTTCATCATCCCCACCATCAGCACCTCGCCCGAGGCGTGGTCGGTGGTCACGCAGGGGATGAGACCGTCGGCGTCGAACTTGGGGGCCAGGTCGTGCCCCTCCTCCACCTGCTCCACGGAGAGGCGCCGGCAGAAGAGGTCGTCGCGGGGATCGGCAGGGGGCTCGGTCACGGATGGGCCTGCGGTGGGGAAGGGGGCGGAGGGATCAGCGGGCGGCGGCGGGCGCGGCCGGCGTGCCGTGGATCTCCCCGGCGATCCGGGCCATGACCATCGGCAGGTAGACGATGCCGGAATAGTGGTTGGCCTCCATCACCACGTGGTGATCGGCCGGCAGGCCGGCGGCGTCGGCGAGGAGCTGGCAGTTGGCCAGCGGCACGACGTCGTCGTAGCGGCCGGAATAGATCCAGGTGCGATCGGGGCGGTAGCGGTGGGCGAGGCGCGTCGGTTCGATGGCGTGGAGCGTGTCGCGCACCTGCTGCTCGGTCATGCCCGACTCGGCGAGCTTCTCGCGCACCTTCTCGGCGTCCTTCTTCCCCTTCTCGAGAACCCCCACGAGGTCGCCCCCGGCCAGGAGGATGAACACCTTGTCGTAGCCCTCGTCGAGGCCGGCCACGGTGGCGGTGACGAAGCCGCCGAGGCTCGTGCCCTGCACGGAGATCCGTTCGGGGTCGACCAGCGGCAGGCAGGCCACGGCGTCGCGCGCCCGGCGCACGTCGGCCACCGCCTGGCGCACCGCCGGCACGAGCATCTCGGCGCCGGCCCGGCCCTCCTGGGGGCGGCGGGCGCCGTAGAAGGGCATCTGCACCATGAAGGCGTGGACGCCGTGCGCCGAGAGGCCGCGGGCCACGAGCCGGCCGACGGTCATGCCGCTGCCCGACTCGTGGACGACCACGCAGGCGGGGCCGGCGGTGACGGCGCCCTCGCGGTCGCGGGCCTGGTACCACTCCATCCACACCGTGTCGTTGCAGTCGGGGCCGTCGGCGAAGGGGGAGGGGAAGCGCACGCGCAGGTCGCCGTCGCGCCCCGCGGCGGCCTCGATCGCCACGTCGAAGTCGCCGGCCTCCCAGCAGAGGCCGGCGAGGCAGGTGCGGGCGTCGTCGCGGGCCTCGTCGCCCGCGGAGAGCGTGTCGGCGGCGCGGAAGGTGGCCCCCGGGACGGCCGCGGCCCGGCCGTCGGCGTTCGCGGCGGCGGCCCCCGGCACCTTCTCGAGCAGGGCGGCGAGGTCGAGGCGCACGCTCGGGCACTCGGCCGCGGGGCGGGAGTGCGAGGCGTGGGCGACGTGGAGGACGAGCTTCTCCGGCACGAAGAGGACGTTGTGGAGATTCGACTTCATGGCCACCGGCCGGTCCATGAGGCGGATCGCCGCCTCCTCGTCGATCTTGCCGAACTGCTCCTTGACGCGCTCGCGCAGGCAGAGGAGCCGGTCGCCGGCGGAGAGCACGACCGCGTCGGTGATGCCGGCGCCGAGGAGTTCGTGGCCCTCGCCCGGCTTGACGAACTCGATCCGCTCCGGGGTCGCCGCCACGCCGACGCTCCGGCGCGTCTTGCCGTCGGCGAAGACGTAGTAGTACTCGCAGGTCCGCGGGCTGTCGGTCCACAGGGCGATCACCTCGTCGAGCGTGGTGCATTCCTCCATGGCGCGGCGCATCAGGGTGGCCATGGGAACGCCGTCCCACTGCCCCTCGCCGCGGCCCCCCATCTCGCCGAGGGAGATGCCCTGGGCGTTCATCCCGCTGACGCTGCCGGTGAAGCCGGCGTAGCCGATCGTCACGAAGGGGATGCGCCCCTCCGGCGCGATCACGAAGGCGGCGGCGGCGTCCTGGAGGCCGATCTCGGTCATGTAGTCGAGGACGCGGCCGTGGTAGAGGGTGCCGTCGGCGGTGGCGCTGCCGGCGACGGCGAAGCCGGAGCAGTGGAAGAGCTCGGGGAAGACGTTGACGACGGCCACCAGGCCGGGGTCGAGGCCGAGGGCCTCCGCCATGGCGCGCGATTCGCGGAGGTGGTGCTCGGGGATGTGGGGGGCGAGGCGCCGGGCGGCGTCGTCGAGCCGGCGGCGGAACCAGGTGCCGCCGCGGATCGTCTCGGCGGTGCCCACGACGTGGAGCACCGAGTCGACGCAGCGCGCCGCCTCGGCGCCGAGGAGTTCGCCGTGGGCCCGGCCGATCTCCTCCGGGGTGCCGTGGAGCGTGACGACGCGCAGGCCCTCGACCCACTCGAGCGTGCCGTGGGGCACGGTGCGGACCTCGCGCCGGGGGGACGTGAGGTCGGGGCCGGGCATGAGGATCTCGAGGGCCCGGCGGACGCCGCGGCAGAGGGTGCGCTCGAGCTCGTCGCGCGGCACCTCGCTGCGCTCGAATCCGGGGAAGTCGTCGACGGCCGCGGCCGGGCCGGCATCGGCGACGGTGAGGTCGAGCGTCACCTTCTCGGCGTCGCCGGTGATGCGCCGCCCGGCGTCCTCGAAGTCGAGCCAGCCGTCGCCGCGCTCCCAGCGGCCGTCGGCGGCATCGTGCTTGACGCCGAGGAGGCCCACGAGGAGGCCCGTCAGCGACGCCGGGGAGGGCTGGGCGAGGATCGGCGCGGCCACCGCCGCCTGTGAGGCGCCCGAGGCCAGGCGGCCGAGGATACCGGCAGGGTCGAGGTGGTCGGCGGGATCGGTCGGGCCCTGGCCGACGTGCACGATGCGGTGGCGCGGCAGGGCCAGCGCCGTGGCGTCGGCGCGGCGCCGCAGCACGATCGCATACTCCGCGTGGTCGATGGCCAGGTCGTAGGAGGAGGCGTCGTGGCGCTCGAGCCGCACGGCGACCTCGACCGGCTTGCCGCCGCGGGCCATCGCCACCTTCCCCGAGAGCGCGAAGGAGTCGCGCTGGCCCGAGAGGCACTCCCACAAAGGCGCCATGTCGGCGGCCAGGGCGCCGGCGGGATTCCGCGCCGGATCGACGGCGGGCGGCCGGTCCTCGGCGTGGAGCCGGGGAGCCGCGAGGGCCGGGAGCAGGACGGCGAGCGCCGCGAGGATCGCGGCGCGGATGGCGCGCGTGGTCAGGGACATCGGAGGCGGTCTCCCGGGGGGTTCGCGATCGTGTCCAATGTCCCACCCGACTCCGCCGCGGACAAGGCCGCATCGACGCCGCTGGAGCCGCGTCGTGCCGGGATTCGCGGGGGGGCGGGAGCGCTTCGATCCTTGACCGTCCCCGCGCCCAGCCCGTACCTTCCGCTCGTCCGTGAGAGGCGTCTTTCGCCCCTTTTTCCCTCCGGTTCGGAGCCCCACCATGACGCGCCGTGTCGCCCCCGCCGTCCTCCTTCTCGTGACTCTCCTGGCCGGGCCCGCCGCCCGCGCCGACGACTGGCCCACCTTCCGCGGCAAGGGGCGGACCGGCGTGGCCCCCGACACGAACCTCCTCGAGTCGTGGCCGGAGGGGGGGCCGAAGCTCCTCTGGAAGGCGGTCGGCGCGGGGCGCGGCTACGCCACGCCGGCCATCGCGGAGGGGCGGATCTACACCCTCGGCGATGGCCTCTCCACCGCCGCGGACAAGGACGAATACCTCTCCTGCTACGACCGGGAGACGGGGAAGCAGCTGTGGAAGACGAAGACCGGCCAGCCCTGGAACGAGGGGCCGGAGTCGTGGCAGAGCTCGCGCAGCACCCCCACCGTCGACGGCGGGCTGGTGTACGTGATCACCCCCCAGGGCGTGCTCGTCTGCTGCCAGGCGGCCGACGGGAAGGAGACGTTCCGCGTCGATCTCAAGGAGGCCTTCGGCGGCAAGAAGGGAGACGCGTGGGGCTACAGCGAGTCGCCGCTGGTGGACGGCGACATGCTCGTCTGCACCCCCGGCGGCGACGCGGCGATGATGGTCGCCCTCGACAAGAAGACCGGCAAGGAGAAGTGGCGCTGCGGGCAGGAGGGGTGCCGCGGGGCCGGGCACTCGTCGATCGTGATCTCGAAGGTGGGGGGGCGGAAGGTGTACGTGCAGACCACCGCCAGCGGCGCCTGCGGCGTCGACGCCGCCTCGGGAAAGCTGCTCTGGAGCTACCCCATCGACCAGACGACGGCCGTCATCCCCACGCCGATCGTGCGCGACGACATGGTCTTCTTCTCGGCCGGCTACCGGCGCGGCGGGGCGCTCCTGCGGCAGGTGGCCGCCGGCGACGGCGTGAAGGTCGAGGAGGTGTACGGCCTCAACCAGGATCTGGCCAACAAGCACGGCGGCGTGGTGCTCGTCGGCGACCACCTCTACGGCGACTCCGACGACCAGGGGATCCCCTTCTGCCATGAGTTCGCGACGGGGAAGCGGGCCTGGAAGGAGCGCGGCAGCGGCAAGGGCTCGGCGGCCGTGGTGGCGGCCGACGGGCACGTCTACTTCCGCTTCCAGGACGGGACGCTGGCGCTGGTGAAGGCCGATCCCGCGGGCTACACGGAAGTGAGCGCCTTCAAGATCCCCGACAGCGACGCGCGGCCCAGCTGGGCCCACCCGGTGATCCTCGACGGGAAGCTCTACCTGCGCGAGCAGGACGCGATCCTCTGCTACGACATCTCCGCCGGCTGAGCGGGGCCGGCACGGCAGGCGCATGGAAAACCCCCCGGGGCGGCGAAGCCCCGCGGGGGTTTTTTCCTGCGCGGTCGGCGCTGCGGGCGGTCAGTCCTCGGCGTTGTCGACCGACTTGTAGAGCAGGCCGCCGAAGATGCCCCCCAGGATCGGCGCCACCCAGAACAGCCACAGCTGCGCCACCGCCGGGCCGCCGGCGAAGAACGCCGTGGCGAAGCTGCGGGCGGGATTCACGGAGGTGTTGGTGACCGGGATCGACACCAGATGGATGAGCGTCAGGCACAGCCCGATGGCCAGCGGGGCCAGGACCGTGCCCGACTGCTTGTCGGTGGCGCCGTGGATCACGAACAGGAACACGGCCGTGAGCACCGCCTCGATGATGAAGCAGCTCTGCCAGGGATAGCCGCCCGGCGAGTGCTCCGCGAAGCCGTTCGAGGCAAAGCCGGCGGCGACGTCGAAGCCCGGCAGCCCCTTGGCCACGAGATAGAGCACGCCGGCGCCGGCGATGCCCCCCACGACCTGGGCGACCCAATACCCGATCAGGTCCTTGGCCGGAAACCGGCCGCTGGCCACGAGACCCGCGGTCACCG
>CAISKG010000254.1 GCA_903885855.1 uncultured Planctomycetaceae bacterium | reverse complement strand
CGTCGTGATCAGCCCCTCGAGAATCATCGCCGCAGTGTAGCCACGCGGCGACGCACGCCGCGGGAAAAGTTGACAGCCGGGCGGTGTCCCTGGCATCACTGGAGCCTCCTTTCCCGCACGTCCCCGGAGGCCATCCGCATGCTTGCCCCCCGCCCCACGCTTCCCGCCACGACCGCCTTCCTCCGCCCGCGGTTCGCGCTGGTCCTCGGTGCGATCCTGATCGCCGCGAGCCTCGCCGCGAGCGGGCGCGCCGACGAGCCTGCCCCCCCCGACCCCGAGGCGGTCCGCAACCTCGAGGCGGCCTACCCCGCCGCCGGCCCGGGCAGGGTGCGGCACGTCGTCCTGCTGCCGGCGGTGGACGCGGAGGCGGCGGAGGACCTCAAGGTGGAGGTCGTGGCCGGGAAGACGATCGACACCGACGGCGTCAACCGCTTCCGCTTCGGCGGCGAGTTCCGCGAGAAGGACATCCCCGGCTGGGGGTTCTCCTTCCTCGAGGTCGACGCGCTCCCCGGCCCGCTCTCCACGCGGATCGCGCCGCAGGAGGGAGCGCCCGTGGAGAAGCGCTTCGTGGCCGGACCGCGGATGCTGATGCGCTACAACGCCCGCCTCCCGATCGTCGTCTACGCCCCGCCGGGGGTGGAGATCCGCACGCGCGTGTGGCGCGCCGAGGGGGAGCCGGTCGCCGCGGAGGTGCGGTAGCGGGCCGCGGCCGAGGGCGCCGCGGGCCGCCACGGCCTCACTTCCAGGCCGAGTAGTCGGTGGGGACGAGGAACTCCGAGAGGACGCCGTCGGTCGCCTCGGTGAGCGACCCGCCGGCCTTCTCTTCGGAGGCCTTGCGCGCCGCCATCCACTCCGGATCCTGACGGAACGCGTCGAACGACTTCTTCGCCGCGTCGGCCGAGTCATGCGCGAGGAGGTAGACGAGCTTCCGATCGGCGTTGGCCGCGCCGGGGGCGAGGTGCCAGTAGATGAGATTGGTCATGCCGTGCTTGGCGAAGAGCTTCACGGTGTGGTCGCGGAAACGCGCGTCGAGGTGGGGGAGGTTGTTCGGCGAGGCGGTGTAGGTGCGCAGCTCGAACACCCGCGGCCCCTCGGCAGGCGCCGTGTCGAGGGCCGGCGAGTAATCGGTGGTCACGAGGAAGGTCTCGGTGATCCGCGAGACGAGCGGCCCGTCCTTCTCCGAGGCGGCGTGGGCCTTCTTCCACTCGGCGTCGTCGAGGAAGGCCTTCCAGGAGGCGTCGCGCGCGGCGCGGTCGGGGTAGGCGAGGAAATAGACGAGCTTCCGCTCGGGGTTGGCCCCGGCCGGCACGAAATAGCCGACGTTGGTCATGCCGTGCTTGGCGAAGAGTTTGGTGGTGTGGTCGCGGAAGCGGGCGTGGAGGGCGTCGAGCTTCCCCTCGGGCGCCCAGTAGGTGCGCATCTCGAAGAGGCGCGTGTCGGCCCCGGCCGCCGGGCTGGCGGCGAGCGCGGCCGCCGGGCTGGCGGTGAGCGCCGCCGCGCCGAGCGCGACGAGAAGCACGGCGAGGGGGGCGGGCAGGGTGCGGGGCATGGCGGTCTCCTCGGGAGGGGGCTCACGGATGGACGGACGGGCAGACGCAACGGCGGCACCACAGGCAACCAGCGACGCGAACGGGCGCTCAGTCGAACGGCCGCCGCGCGGGGCCGCGCTCAGCCGGCACCGCGGGGACCGCCGGCGGCGGCGCGACCGGCGGCGCGGCCTTCGGATCGGGCGCGGCTTCGGGAGCCGCTTCGGGCGCCGCAGGGCGCGGCGGCACCCGCGGCTGCGCGGGCACCAGCGGCGTGAGGGGAATGGCCCGCGGCTTCGCCGCCTCCGTCGGCACGGCGCGTTCGAGCGGCGCCGGGACAGTGATCGGCGCCTGTGGCGGAGCGGCCACGGCGGACTCCGCCGGCAGCCCGAGGTCGCGCTCCACGCGGAAACAGGCGCGGTAGCGTCCCCAGCGCCCCGACGTGACGCCGTGCCGCTCGCTGGCCACGAACTCCGCCGGCGATTCCTCGACGATGACCCTCACGACGCCGGTCTCGCCCACAGCCAGCACTCCGGCGTGCACGGCCGCGGCGCCGATCCTCGAGTCGAGGGTGTAGCGATCGGTGCCCCAGATCGGGCCCTGCTGGCTGCCGGTGACGGTGAGGCGCAGTTGCTGCCCCGGCTGCACCGCCATCCAGCCGAGCGTGTCGGGGGCGGGGGGCGCGACCGCGGCCGACGTGGCGGGCGCGGCGTCGCCGCGTTCGAGCCGGCGGATCGTCTCGCGCACCGCGAGCGCCTCGTCGAGCCGGGCGGCCCGGCAGTGATCGTCCTGGAGGGCCTTCAAGCGTCCCAGCGTGGCCTCGATCCGCTCCCCGCGCGCCGCGAGGAAGCGCCGCTCGAGCCGCTCCACGTCGGCCGCATGCTCGGCGAGGATCGCCTCGAGCGCCGGATCGGCGGCCGGCGGGCCTTCGCCCCGCGCGGCGCCCGCCACGACGGCGATTCCGCCGAGCAGGCCCGACGCCACCATCGACAGCCCCCTGGTCGACCATCGCCGCCGCGTCATGTCCGCCGCTCCCCTCGTGGCACCCGGCGGAGCACCCCCGCTCCGCCCGGCCGACAGGATACCTCCGCGGGCCGCCCGGCGTCGCCGCTGCCCACGATCCGCGCCGGGCACCGCCGCCCCCCCGCGCGGATACACTCCGGGAAAGGCTTCCTTCCCCCGCTGCCGCCCCCGTGACCGCCGAACGCATCCATTTCGTCACCGGGCGGCTCGCCGAGCCGTCGCTGCGCGACGTGCTCGCCCGCCTCGGGCCCGAGGCCGGCTTCGAGCCCACCGTGCAGGTGATGAACATCACCGTGGCGGCGCTGATGACGAACCCCTGGATCGCGCGGCGCATCGAGGCCCCCGCCGGGACGTCGCGCGTGGTGATTCCCGGGCTCGCCTCGGGCCCCCTGGCCGCCGTCGAGGAGGCCTGCGGGCTGCCGGTGGAACGCGGCCCCGACGATCTCCGCCGCCTCGACGAGCACTTCGGCCGCGCCGCGCGCGACCTCGAGGGCTACGGCGGCCACGCCATCGAGATCCTCGCCGAGATCAACCATGCCCCGCGGCTCTCCCCCGAGGCGATCCTCGCCGAAGCGCGGAGGCTCCGCGACTGCGGCGCCGACCGCATCGACCTGGGCTGCGATCCCGAGGGGGGCTGGGGCGGCGTGGGGGAGGTGGTCAAGCGCCTCGTCGACGACGGCCAGACGGTGTCGATCGACAGCTTCGATCCGGCCGAGGTCGGGGCGGCGGTCGCCGCCGGCGCGTCGCTGGTCCTGTCGGTGAATTCCACCAACGCCCACCGCGCGGCCGACTGGGGGGTGGAGGTGGTGGCGATCCCCGACGTGCCGGCCACGCTCGCCGGATTCGAGGAGACGATCCGCCGCCTCGACCGCGACGGCGTGCGCTACCGGCTCGATCCGGTCGTCGAGCCGATCGGCTTCGGCTTCGCCGCCAGCCTCGGCCGCTACCTCGACACGCGCCGCCGCTACCCCGACGCCGCGATGCTGATGGGGATCGGCAACCTCACCGAACTCACCGACGTCGATTCCGCCGGGGTGAACGTCCTCCTCCTCGGCTTCTGCGCGGAGGTGGGGATCGGCTCGGTGCTCACCACCGAGGTGATCCACTGGGCGCGCTCGAGCGTGCGCGAGTGCGATCTGGCCCGCCGCCTGGTGCACCACGCCGTGGAGCGCCGCGCGCTGCCCAAGCACGTCGAGCCGCGCCTCGTCACCCTCCGCGCCGGCCGGCCGCAGGCGCACGGCGCCGCGGCGCTCGACCGGCTCGCCGCGGCGATCCGCGACCCCAACTACCGGATCTTCGCCGAGGGGGGCGAGGTGCATCTGGTGGGCAGCGACCTCCACCTCGCCTCGGCCGATCCCTTCGCCCTCTTCGCGGCCCTCGAGGCCGACCGCGGCGCCACCCTCGACGCCTCCCACGCCTTCTACCTCGGCTACGAGGTGGCCAAGGCGGTGACGGCGCTGACGCTCGGCAAGGACTACCGCCAGGATCAGGCGCTCGACTGGGGCCACCTCACGCGCCCCGAGATCGGCCACGGCCCGTCGCGGGCGGCCGCGCGCGCGGCGGCCGACGCCGCTTCCGCGAGGGGCGGGACGCCCGGGAACGACGGCCTCGGCGCCGAGGAGCCCCGATGACGCCCGCCGCGCCGCCGCTCCTCCGCCGCCGCCAGACCCCCTCGGGGGCGATCGTCGCCGATCTGCCCGGGGACATGGCCGCCGAAGCGCTCTTCGCGGCGCTGGCCGGCGCCCCGCACCGGCTCTTCCTCGACAGCGCCGTCGTCGACGGCGGCGCCGCGGCCGCCGGCGCCGCCCCGGGCGTCCGCCTGGGGAGGTATTCCTTCCTCGCCGCCGACCCGATCCATTCGATCGTGGTCGAGGCCCCGCGGCCGTGGGACAGCGAGGCGGCGGCGGCGGCGGTGCAGGAGGCGTTCGCCGGCCTGCGCGCGCTGCTCGGCGATCTCGCCGTGCCGACGATCCCCGCGCTGCCGCCGTTCCAGGGGGGGATCGCGGGATTCGTGGGCTACGAGGCCGGCCTCGCGCTCTTGGGGGGTCGCCCCGCCGGCCGGCGACGACGTCGCCGT
>CAISKG010000253.1 GCA_903885855.1 uncultured Planctomycetaceae bacterium | reverse complement strand
GTGCGGAGGGCGATGCCGGCGCGGCGGCGGCACCCGGGGCGGACGGCTGGGGCGCGCCGGCGCCGACGCGCCCCACCGTGGCTCCGACCGGCACCTCGCGCCCCGCCTCCTCGAGGATCGTGAGCTGCCCCTCGCCCGGGGCGACGACTTCGATGACCGACTTCGACGTCTCGATCTCCAGCACCGCCGTGCCCGCCCGGACGATCCCGCCGGCGGGCACCAGCCAGCGCACGATCCGCACCACGTCGTCGTTGGCCGTCTCGCGCGGGATGGTGATGTCGGCGGCCCCGCTCATGATCGGCACAGCTCCAGCACCGCCGCCCGGACCGTGTCGGCGCCCGGCAGACAGGCCGCCTCGAGATGGCGCGCCGCGGGAATCGGCACCGGCGTGGCCGAGACCCGCGCCGCGGCGAGGCCCCCGCGGCCGAGGATCTCCGTCGCCTGGGCGACGATCTCCGCGCCGATGCCGGCGAAGCCCTGCCCCTCCTCGACGACCAACAGCCGCCGCGTGGCGCGGAGGCTCTCGGCGAGCACGCCGACGTCGAAGGGATAGAGGCGCGTCGGCAGGAACAGGTCGGCCACGATCTCGTCGGCCGCGAACAGGCGCAGCATCGCCTCCTCGGCCTCCGGGCCCATGCCGCCGACGGCGACGATCGTCACGTCGGCCGGCGCGGCGGGTTCGAGTCGGAGCGTGGGGAAGGGCTCGTCGGAGGCCCACAGCCTCCAGCCGGCCGGCGGGACGGCGCTGGCCGTGCGCCCGTAGAGCACCTTGTTCTCGACGACGAGCGTCGGGCGGTCGATCGCCGCGAACAACGACTCGTAGACCGCGGCCGCCGGGAAACGGTGATGCAGGCAGAGCACCTGCGTTCCCGGCACCCCCACGAGGTGGCGCTCGAGCGACTGGCTGTGGGTGGCACCGTAGCCGCGCTTGCCCCCCATCGGCGTCCGCACGATCAGCGGCACGTGCACCTTGTCGGCGAACATGAAGGCGAACTTGCCGGCGTGATTCAGCCACTGGTCGAGGGCCAGCGTGACGAAGTCGCCGAACATGATCTCCACCACCGGGATCATGCCGCCCAGCGCCAGGCCGTTGCCGATGCCGACGATCGCCAGTTCGCTGATCGGGGTGTTGCGCACGCGGCCCGGGAAGCGGTCCGACAGTCCGGTGGAGCACTTGAAGGCGCCGCCGTACGGGCTCTCGATGTCCTCGCCGATGAACACCACGCGCTCGTCGGCGGCCAGGCCGTTCTCCAGGCCGCGCCGCACCGAGGCCACCACGCGCTCGTCGGCGAACGCCACCGGCCGCCAGGCGGGCTCGCGGACGGCGGCCTCGGGCGGGTCGAATCGGCCGGGCGGGCTGGCCTCCGCCTCGGCCACCGCGGCCTCGACCAGGGCGTCGATCTCCTCCGCCATCGCCCCCCACTCCGGGTCGCCGGCCGCCGCGCGCTCCAGGAGCGACAGCGGATCGCGCTCCCAGTGGGCGCGGACGTACTCGGCGGGGCGGTTGTCGTCCCCCTTGGAGTGGGCCATGAGGCGGAAGGTGTCGATGCGTTGGAACAGCGGCCGGCGCTGGCGGCGCACGAGGTCCACGGCGCTCCGCACGTCGCCCAGAAGCGTCGTCCAGTCGTCGGTGGACCCGTGCCGGGTCTCGATGCCGAACGCGGCCGCGCGGGCGCAGATGTCGCCGGCCAGGGTCTGTTCCTGGCTCGTCGACTGCGCGAAGAGGTTGTTCTCGCACACCACCAGCAGCGGCAGCGACCACTTCGACGCGATGTTCAGCGTCTCGTAGAGCGCCCCCTCGCCGAGCGTGCCGTCGCCGATGAACACGGCCGCGATCCGGTCGCCGCCGCGCAGCAGCTCCGCGAGCGCCAGGCCGGCGGTCACCGGCACGATGCCCCCCTGGATGCCGTTGGAGAAGTAGCGCCCCTTCTGGAGGTGCTGCGAGCCGCCCCGCCCCCGGCAGATCCCCGACTCGCGCCCCATCACCTCGCCGATCAGTTCGCCCACCGTGCCGCCGGTGGAGAGGAAGTGGCCGTGGCCGCGGTGATTGGAGAACACGAAGTCGTCGTCGCGCAGCGCCCCCCCCACCGCCACGGCGGCGAATTCCTGCCCGATGCAGGTGTGCACCGTGCCGAACATCTTCCCCTCGGCGTACAGCGCGAGGAGCCGCTGCTCGGTGCGCCGCACCAGGAGCGCCTGGCGCACCGCCGCGCGGTGATCGGCCCAACGCGGCAGGGGCGGGCCCGCGGCGGGCCCGCCCGTGGGGGGCGCCGCGGCTGCCGCGTCAGGGAAACCGAGCGAACCCATGGTCAGCGCCCACCCGCCTGGACGATCGTCTTCGCCACCGCGGTGCTGCGGTTGCCGATGAGGATCCCCATGGCCACGAACAGCCAACCCATGCCGCCGGCGCCGCCGAAGGCGAAGATCGTCATCTCCCCGAGATTCGTCACGAGGTAGGTGAGGAGCATCACCAGCCCGGGGCCGTTCCTCGCGAGGACGCGCGAGAGGGCCAGCAATCCGATGAACAGCGCGAAGGTGGAGGTTCCCAGGAGGCCCACCTCCTCGAGCAGCCCCGTGGGGAGGAAGCCCTTCTCGACCGGCGCGCTGAAGAGCGTGGCGTTGCGCCGGAAGTACTCGGTGTCGGCCACCTGGAAGCCGATGCCCGTGAGGGGATTGCGGAGGAAGGTCTCCCACTGCTGGGTGATGATGCTTGCACGCGAGCTCATCACGTCCTCGACCTCGATCGTCGTGGCCGACTTGTTGTATTTGACGACGAACTCGCGGATCGACCTGGAAACCACGCCTGTGGCGACGTCGCCGACGGCGAGGAGGCAGACGCCGACCAGCCCTATCACCATGACCTGCGTGCGGCGTCGCCCCAGGCGGCGCCGCCAGGTCTGCAGGCTCGGCGCGATGCCGGCGAAGAGAAAGGCCGAGGCGATCCCGAAGATGAGCGACACCAGCCCCGTCCGTGACCGCGACAGCCACACGAAGTACATCAGCGGCACCGCCAGCACGATCGCGACCCACGTCCCGCGGCGGTTGACGGTGAGCCAGAAGCAGAAGAGGAGCACGGCGGCCAGCGCGCAGTACGGGCCGGCGAGGTTGGCGTGGTAGAAGGGCCCCTTGAAGAACGACGACGAGAGCGTCACCGGCTCCCCGGGCACCGGGATGCGGTAGGCGGTCCCCGTGGCGATCGCCAGCACGCCGTTGAGCACGATCACGGCGACGACCGCGATCATCCACTCGCCGAGGTCGTACCGGCGCGACTGCAGCACCTTCACCCCCGCGAACACCGCCGACATCCCGGTGGTGAAGGTGACGAGCTTGAGCATCGAGATCTCGACGTAGTAGCCCCCCGCCATGCTGCACAGCGCGGCCACCCCGACGAACACGCACAGCGCCAGATACCACCCGTCGGCGAACAGCGACTTCCGCTGGTGGGAGAGGTCGAAGGCGAAGCGGAACATCGCCAGAAACGGCAGCACGAGGCGCAGCGGCGTCCAGACGAGGTTCTTGGGGACGATCGAGAAATTGGTGGCCAGCCCCACCATGCCGATGAGGAAGGAGAGGAAGGCCGCCTCCGGACTTCGGAACGACATCGCGAACAGCACGAGAAAGAACACCGCCGAGCCGCCGGCGCCGAGCTTGTTGACGAGCAGGAAGGCGAGGATCAGGAGGGCCTTGAGGGCGATGCCCGTGGGCGAGAGGGCCCGCATGGCCGTCGCCGGGGGCCCGACGGGCAGCGGCACCACCGGCGCGGGGAGCCTCCCGGCTCCCGTTCCATACACCACCAGCGGCGCCGAGGATGCCATGCGTCCGACCGCTAGGAGGCGGTCACCTCCTCGAGGGAGCCGGAGGTGACGATCCGGCCGCCGCGCATGCGGTGGATCACGTCGCAGTTGGCCACCGTGCTGAGACGGTGGGCGACGATGATCAGCGTCTTGATCCCGTGCAGCGAGTCGACCGCCTCCATCACGCCGCGTTCGGTGTCGGCGTCGAGGGCGCTGGTGGCCTCGTCCAGCACGAGCACGTCGGGGTCGTGGTAGAGGGCGCGGGCGATCCCGATCCGCTGCCGCTGGCCGCCGGAGAGGCGCACCCCCCGCTCCCCGACCACCGTCTCCAGCCCCTCCGGCAGCGACGCCACGAAGTCGTCGAGCTGCGCCGCCCGGATCGCGCGCCGCACCGCCTCGTCGTCGATCTCGGCGGGATCGAGGCCGAAGGCCACGTTCCGCCGCAGCGAGTCGTCGCAGAGGTAGATCGACTGGGGCACGTAGCCGACGATGTTCTGCCAGGGGCGCGGCTCGTGGGCGATGTCGTGCCCGTCGGCCAGCACGCGGCCGGCCGTCGGCTCGAGGAGCCCGAGCAGCACGTCGACGAGCGTGCTCTTGCCGGCGCCGCTCTCGCCGATGAATCCCACGGCGCCACCGCGCGGGATGCGCAGCGACACGTCGCGCAGCACGCGCTCGCTCGAGCCGGGATAGGCGAACGACACGCCGTCGAGCTCGAGCCCCTCGCGGAAGCGCAGCCGCTCCGCGCCGCCGTCGACGACGCCCCCGGGGAGCGACAGCTCGCGGTGCAGCGTCTCGATCGAAGGGCCGCAGTACCGGAAGGCCTGGAAGGCGAGGGTGAGCCGGTTCACCGAGGGGAGGATGCGGAAGGCGGCCGCGGCGAACAGGCCCAGCGTGGGCACGAAGACCTCGGGCGCGATGCCCTGGAAGAGCATCGCCAGCGCCAGCAGGCAGATCACCGACACCGCCACCAGCTCGTACCACAGCCGGGGGATGTTCGTGAGGAACATCTGCCGGTGCACCGCCCGCATCATGGCGTCGTCGTGCTGGCGGAAGCGTCGCGAGAAGGCCCCCTCGGCGTTGCGCACCTTGATGTCCTTGATGCCCCCCAGCCCCTGCGTGAGGTGGAGCGAGCGGAGCGACGACTGGTCGAGCCGCATCCGCCCCATCCGCGACAGCAGCGGCCGCGTGTAGCGCTGCAGCACCCAGGTCGAGACGCCGAGCGTGGCCACCACCAGCAGCGCCCCGACCGGCTGGACGAAGATCAGCAGCCCGGCGACGCACACGAGCATCATCAGGTCGATGCCCGAATTCATGATCGCCACCAGCGCGTTGGAGAAGACCCCCATCTCGCTGGTGACGTTGCGCACCAGATCGGCGGAGTTGCGCTGCAGATGGAAGCTCCACGGCTGCACCAGATAGGTGTCGAAGAGCCGTTGCGTGACGCTGCGCTGGACGTTGGTGAGAAAACGCGACTGCCGCCACGCGAGCCAGAGCAGGTACAGGCTCTTGAAGGCGTAGATGCCGAGCAACGACAGCAGGCCCGCCACGACGAGCGCCGAATGCGAGGGGCGGCCGAGGCGATCGAGGATCGGCGCCGCCGCCGGGAACGATTGCACCGCGTCCTCCGACGACATCACCATCAGAGCCGGCACGACGGCGCCGATCCCGAGCGTCTCGAGGATCGCGCCGAACACCATGCACGCCACGAGGAACACCGCCTCGGACTGCTGCCCGCGCGTGAGCATCGCCCAGGCCTTCCGCCAGGTGGCGTCCTGCGGGAGCGGCGGTGGCGGGGTGGTGGAGACCATGGATGCGTGCGCGATGCCGACGGCAGCGGGGCGGGACGCCGCCCCACGACGATCAATCCCGTTCGAGGTCGACGTCCTCGAGTTCGATCGACACCCCTTGATTGAGGAAGCGCACCGCGACGACGAGGCGCTCCCGGCCGCAGCGCCGCACGACGCGCCCGTCGAGGCCGCGGAGCACGCCGCTGCGCACGCGGACGTCGTGCCCGGGCTCCAGCCGCGCTTCCGGCGAAAGCGGGCGATCGCTGTCGACCAAGCGCTTCACCGCCCGGAGATCCTCCACCAGCGCCTCCCCGTCGACGATGGGCAGCCAGCGCGCGACGGTGTTGGTCTCGAGCGCGGTGCGCCGCTGATCCTCGTCCACCAACGAGAAGACGTATCCCGGGAACAGCGGCACGTGCGACACCCGCGTGCGGCCGGTGGCCGACCGCAGCCGCCGCGCGATCAACGGCGCGTAGAAGGGGATGCCGGCCGCCGCCAGGCGCCGCATCAATTCCTTCTCCCGCCGGGCACGGGTGTAGAGGGCCACCCATCGCCCCCGGGCGCGATCTGCCGCAGCCCCTTCGTCCAGAAGCGAGGGGGGATGCAGGTCGGGTTGACGGGCGAGGATCGGCATGTGGAACCGGCGCGGACTCCGTTCCCGTGGGTGGCAGCGAGGCCACCCCAGAAAGTGCGGTTGTCGGGCGATGCCGGCCCCGGCCGGAGGCGGTCGCGGGGGGCGTCGAGGGGCCAATTTGACGATCGTATCCCTCGCCGAGACCCATTCGCAAGGCACCGATTCCGCGCGGGGTGTTTGGCGCGGGACCGCCTTGGAGGACACGTTCGCGACCCTCGGAGCGGCGCGCTGCCGCCCCCCTCGGGCGGGCGGGGTGCACCACGCGCGTCGGCCGGCGCCGTTACCGCCGCAGTCCGCGGCGCTTCGCCGCGGGCGCGGCAACCTTCGCCGGCGCCGGGGGCTTGGCCGCGGGCAATTCGCCGAGCGACACCGCCAGCCAGCCGTCGGCGGAGACGGCCTGGAGGACGTCGAGCTCCGCCAGTTCGGGATCGGCGGTGAACGACTCCGGCACCAGGGGCAGCGGGCGCTCCTTGGGGAAGATCTTGCCGAACACCGCACGCAGCGCGATTTCCGCGCGCCCCTGGCGGCCCGGCCCGCCGATCTGCACCGGCCCCTCGCGCTCCAGGAACACCTGCGGCCCCTCGGCCTTCGGCCGGTAGGTGACGCCGACGACGAGATCGCTCCAGGTGCGCCGGCCGCTCTCGAGCGTCTCGAGCGCCACGCGCACGTGCACCAGCCCGTCGCGGCACTGCACGCGCAGCGGCTGCACCGCGGCGAATCCCACCGTCACGTCCTCGGGGAGCTCGTCGGGCAGGCTCGGCTCCACCCCCGCCCGCTGGCAGAGGAGCGTGACGAGCTCCTCGAGCGACAGCGTGCGGCCCGCGAGGCCGAGCCGGTCGAGGGCGTTGTTGACCGCCGACTCGTGCACCTGCACCGAGAGCATCGATCCCAGCGGCGCCCGCGGGCGCGGCGTGAAGGCGGCGAGCTGGTCGCCCGCGGCGAGCCGGAGCCGCGCCATCGCGATGCCGTCGGTGCTCTCCAGCGCCACCGGCGTCGGCTCGAGGCCGAGGCGCTCGAGCGGGCCCCAGGCCTGCGTGCGGAGCCGCTCGGCGGCCTCCTCGAGGCGCGGCCCGACCTGCTGGTCCACCTCGCGGCAGGCGCGGGCGACGATCTTGTCGATCACCTCGCGGTTGGCCTCGGGGAGATTCTCGTCGTGCTGGTTGCGGGCGATCGATCGCACCAGCGACCGCATGATCGGGACGCCGTCGAAACTGGTCTGGATGTCGGCCAGTTGGGACCGTGACGATGCCGAGCCCACCGCCCGCCCCACGACGAGCCCCTCGTCGCCGACCGTGAGCGGTTTGTGGACCGTGAACGACGAGTTGCCGCGCGACGTGAGCGCCACCGGCCCCGACTCCGTCACCGTGCGCGACGCCACCTGGCCGCGCACCTCGAGCACCACCGAGATGCCGTCTTCGTCGGGGGTGAAGCGGACGTCGGTGCTGCGGGCCACGCGGCTCGTCCCGCGCACCTGGCGGCCGAGGACGGTGTCGTCCACCGGCGCGGAGGTGACCTCCGTCGGCGGGAGGACGCGCTCCACGAACTTCCGGTGCACGGCGACGCGGACGTTGGCCGCGGCATAGTGCTCGCGCACCGAGCGGGCCAGCGCCGCCCCCTCCGCCGTCCCGGATTCCTCGAGGCGCGCGAGCGTCTCGGTGATCCACGCCGCGTCGGCGGGCAGCGGCGCCGTCTCATAGCGCTCGAGCGTTTCCAGGAGCGGCGTCGGGGGCTCGGCGGCGACGGCCCGCGCCAGGGCGGCGGCATCGCCCCACACCGCGGACCGGCGTTGCACGGCCAAGACCAGCCGCCGCAGCGCCGCGGCCTCGATCGGGTCGGCCGTGCGCGAGGCGAGCCCGAGCCCCGCGTCGACGCACCCGTGAAGCTCGGCGAGCACGGCGGCGGCCTCGGCGTCGGCCGGCCCGGCCGTGGCGAGGGCGCGGCGCAGCACCACGGCGGTGGACGCGCCCCACGACGCGCTCGCGGGCGGCTCACCCTTGGCGAGCTGGTCGAGCTGCTGCAGCAACGCGGTGGGATTGGGCCAGGCGCGCGACGCGGCCGCCGTCTCGCGGCCCTTGTCGCCCCGGTCGCGCCCCAGGATCCGCTCGCCCGAGCGGATGCGGTCGATGAGGCGACCGTTCGACGCGGCCTGACGCTGCGGGAAGGGGACGACGCCGCCGCGTGCCCCGCGCATCTCCTCGAAGGAGTCACGGATCCAGGCGGCGATCGGCCCGCGGCGCTGGCCGCCGGCGGCGTCCAGCGGCGGCACGTCGCCGGTGGCGGCCTCCGACCATTCGATCGCGTCGGCGTCGGGAGCGCGCTCGCCGGCGGGCAGGCCGCGCGGCTCCGTCGCCGGCCGCGGCTCCCCATCCCCGTCGGCGGCGGCGAACTGCACCAGCACGAGCGCCGCGGCGGCGCGGAGCGGCAGCGACGTCGTCGGAGGATCGATCGAGCGCGGCTCGAGGCCGTCTCCCGGGAAGGGGGCGGGGGGCGCGGCGTCGTCGGAGCGCGGCGCCGCCGAGGGAGGGGCCGCCAGAAGAACGGTGGGGATGGCCTCGGTCGCCCCCGCCTCCACCGCCGCCGGGCGCGCCTCCACCAGCGCCGCGGGCGTCAGTTCCGCCGGGAGGGCGACGCCCATCGCGGGCGCGACGGGCCGCGGCGCCGTCGGGCGGGGCGGGAGCGTGGGGAGGGAGCCGGCGTGGATGGCATGGGACACGATCCCCACCCCGCCCACGGCCACGAGGCCGGCGAGGAATCCCGCCGCGAGCAAACGTCCCGGTGCCTCTGCTGCCATGCTCGACCGACGCCTGTCGGTGACCCGAGGGCCGCGCGGGGGAGGCCCGGCGTGGGAACACGCCAGTCAGCCCGATTCCCGCATCCGACCTCACGGTCAGATCGTCAGGCACGGAGGGAAAAATCGATCCCGTCGGGAAGTCGGCTGCACAGCCCGCAGACCCCGCAGTTTCACACCCGCCCGGCGGGGCCGGCGGCGGCCGCCGCGACCGTCTCCAGGCGGGCCGTCCACGCATCGATGAGCGTGGGGAGATGGGCGTTGCGCTCGATGCCGTCGAGGGCGTCGAGCGTGTGGACGACCGCGGCGACCGCCTCCTCCGCCGAGCCCCTCCAGGCCATCACGGCGCGGGCGAGCGCCCGGTCGTCGGCGGCGGCACCGGGGCCGCCGGCCGTGTGCCGCAGCGCCTCCCGGTAGAACTCGAGCGCCACCCCGAGCACCACCCGCAGCCGGGCACGCCGCGGCGGGGCCTCCTTGCCGGCCGCCTCGACCACCGCCTGCACCTCGCGCGACACCTCCACCCCCGCCGTCGGCCGCGCGGAGAGGAGCTCCAGGAGCCGCGTGCGGAAGGCGGTCATCTCGGCGTCGAGGAAGCGCCGCGCGCGGTCGATGCTCCCCCCGCTGCGGGCCGCCGCACCTTCGATGGCCGCGTCGTCGGCGGATGCGTCGTCGATCGCGCCGGAGGCGATGCCGCGGCGGATCGCCCCGGCCACCACGCCGGGCTCGAGCGCGCCGAAGCGCACCGTCTGCGCCCGCGAACGGATCGTCGGCAGCTGCCGCTCCGCGGCGGTGCCCACGAGGATGATGACGACGCCGTCGGGGGGCTCCTCGAGCGTCTTGAGGAGGCAGTTGGCCCCCTCCTCCGAGAGGTTGTCGGCGTCGAGGATGATCGCCACCTTGCGCCGCGAGAGCGCGGGCCGCAGCAGGATGCGCCAGCAGAGCCCTTCGCGCGACCGGTTCTCGCGGTCGCCGATGAGGGCTTCCAGCGGGATCGTGGCCCGGTCCTCCGGCTTGGCGACGACGTCGATGTCGGGATGGCTCCCCGCGGCGGCCTGCACGCACGACGCGCAGGCCCCGCAGGGAACGAGCCCGGGGCGCGGGTCGAGGCACACCAGCGCCTTGGCCAGCGCCCTGGCGAAAGCCCCCTTCCCCACCCCCTCGGGCCCGAGGAAGAGGTAGGTGCCGGCGATGCGGCCGCGCGCCTCGGCGGCCGCGAACCGCGCCACCACCGCGTCGTGCCCCTCGATCCCCTGCCAGCCCATGTCGTCCTCCCCTCCGCGGCGTCAGGCGAGCCAGCCCCCGAGCGCCGCGCGAATCCGCTCCGCCACGATCTCGGGCGTCGCGGCGGCGTCCACGATCCGGATCCGCGCCGGGGCGGCCGCCGCTTCGCGCAGGTATCCCTCCCGGAGGCGCGCGCGGTACGCGTCGCCGCGGCTCTCGAGCCGGTCCAGGGGCCGGTCGAGCCGGGCCGCCGCGGTGGCCGGCTCGACGTCGAGGAGGATCACGCGATCGGGCTCGAGCCCCCCCGTGGCGACCTCCCCCACGCGCCGGATCGCTTCCGGATCGAGCCCCCCTGCGTGCCCCTGGTAGACGATGTTCGAGAGCAGGAAGCGATCCGACACCACCCACGCCCCGCGTGCCAGCGCCGGCCGGATCACCTCCGCCACCAGCTGCGCCCGCGCCGCCATGTAGAGGAGCATCTCCGTCGCCGCCGCCAGCTCGATCTCCCGGCGATGGAGGAGGATGTTCCGCACGGCGTCCCCCGCCGCGGTCGCCCCCGGGTCGCGGCAGGTGACGACCTCGACGCCCCGGCCGCGCAGCCACGCCGCCAGCGGCTCGACCTGCGACGACTTGCCCGATCCGTCGATCCCCTCGAGGACGACGAACCGCGCGGGCTCCGGATCCCCGTGGCGCGCGCCGCTCATGGGCGACCTCCCCGCTCCGCGGCCAGGCGACCGATGCCGAGCGGGTCGGCGGTGTCGAAGGCCACGACGCGGCGCGCCGTCGCGGCCGCCACGTCGCGCTTGCCCGTCTCGAGGAGCACGTGGACGAGCCCCTTGGCGGCCTCGAAGAAGGAGCGGTTGCCGGGCAAGCCGGCCGGGAGCGGGCGCGGATCGCCGGCGGCGGCGAGCGTCTCCAGACCGATCTGCACGGCTCGGCCGAAGTGGCCGCGCGCCAGGCGCAGGTCGTCGTCCTCGAGCGCCAGGCTTCCCAGTGCCACGTGGGCCGCGAGGAAATCGGGGCACTCCGAGAGCAGCCACACGAGCTCCTCGCGCGCCACCTCGGCCTCGCCGGCCTCGAGCATCGCCTCCACCTCCTCCATGTCCTCCTGGCGGCGCCGGGCGCAGCGCGGATGGACGAACTCCCATTGCGGCGCCGCCGGCGTGGGGATGGCGACCGGCTCCCCGGCGGCGGCGACGGCGCCGGTCGCGCGCGCGACGCGCAGCCCGTCGCGCGGCCCGCCCCGGCGCGGGCGCTTGCCAGCGCGGCCGGAATCGCCGTGACCTGCGTCGTCGGGCATGGGGGAGGATCTCGCGCGGTCGCGGCCCCGCGCCGCCCCGGGGCGGGAGCGACAGCGGCCTCGACGGGACTACACTGCCGCGGCACGGGCGCGGCTGCAACGCCGTTGGAAACCATCACGCGGGGGTTGGCAAGGGGCATGGCGGCGAAGGCCCGGACGAAACGCGCGGCCCCCACCCGGCCGGCGCCCCCCCGCCGGCGGACCACGGCTCCGCCGTCGCCTGTCCCGGCGGAAGCACCGGCGGGCCTCCACGCCGCGCTCTTGGAGTGGTTCGACCGCTGCGGCCGCGACCTCCCCTGGCGGCGCGCCCCCGATCCCTACCGCACCTGGGTGAGCGAGGTGATGCTCCAGCAGACCCAGGTGGAGCGGGTCGTGGACTACTTCCACCGCTTCCTCGCCCGCTTCCCCGACGTGGCGCGGCTGGCGGCGGCGAGCGAGGCCGAGGTGCTGCGGCAGTGGGAGGGGCTGGGCTACTACCGCCGGGCCCGGCAGCTGCACGCCGCCGCCAAGCGGATCGTCGCCGACCACGGCGGCCGGACGCCGGCCACCTTCGAGGCCCTCCTGGCGCTGCCGGGGATCGGCCGCTACACCGCCGGCGCCATCGCCTCGATCGCCGGCGGCGAACGGCGCCCGATCGTGGAAGCCAATTCGCGGCGCGTGCTGGCCCGGCTGGTCGCCCACCGCTCGCCGCTCGGGGGCGCGGCAGGGGACGGCCCGTTGTGGGAGGTGGCCGAGGCGTTGCTGCCGCCGGCCCGGGCGGGGGATTGGAATCAGGCGCTGATGGATCTCGGGGCCACCCTCTGCACGCCGCGCGCCCCGGAGTGCCACCGCTGCCCGGTCGCCGGGCAGTGCCGGGCGCGCCTCGAGCGGAGCGTGGCGACGATCCCCGCCGCGGCGCCGCGGCGCGCGATCGAAGCGCGGCGTGAGCGGGCGCTCGTCGTGCGCCGCGCCGGGCGCGTGCTGCTGGTGCGCCGTGGGCCCGGCGAATGGTGGGAGGGGCTGTGGGATTTTCCCCGCCTCCCCGCCGACGCGCTGCTGGCACCGCTCGAGTGCGGGCCGCGGCGCCGGGCCGGCACGGTCAGCTACACCGTCACCCACCACCGGGTGTCGGTCGCCGTGGCCGTCTGCGACGCCGCGCAGCCCGGCCCGCGCCGTCGCGGCGTCCGCTGGGTGGCGTGGGACGATCTGGCCGGGGTGGCCATGACCTCCCCCGGAAGGCGGATCGCGACCCTCGCCGCGGCGCCCGTCCCCGC
>CAISKG010000252.1 GCA_903885855.1 uncultured Planctomycetaceae bacterium | reverse complement strand
GCATGCCGCTCTCGTCGGCCGGGCGCGGCGCCGGGGCCGGCGCGGCGGCCGAGGGCTCGCCCTCCGGACGTTGCCGACGGGCCTCCTGCCCGGGCCGCGGCCCCGGCGTGCGGCCGGGGCGCCGCCGCCGGTCAGGCATGGGCGACCTGCTTGGAGTGGCCGGGTTGGACGTGCGGCGGAGGCAGCTCGTCGCTCCCCGGATCCTCCTTCACGGTCGTCCGGCCGTTGCGCCGCGCCTTGGCGCGTTCGATCCGCAGCACGCTCCAGCCGAACACCGCCCCCAGCGGGCCGGAGAGCAGCGCCGGCATGAGGACGAGGTTGCCGACGAGCGCCACGGTGAGCATCGAGAGCATCATGTAGCCGAAGCGCTGCGTGGGGCCGAAGGGGGAGAGCGAGAACACCGACAGCCCGATCCCGATCACGCCCCAGCTCTGGTACATCGCCCGCGCACAGCCCTTGTAGGCGAGCATCGTCGCCTGGCGGCGGTCGAGGCCGTCGGCGATGCCGCGGCGGAACCAGAGCATGAAGTGGACGACGTCGTCCACCGTCACGCCCAGCGCCACGCTGGGGGCCATCACCGTGCCGATGTCGACGAGCAGATTCCCGCCGGTGAACGACTGCAGGAGCGAGTGGCCCCAGCCCATCCCGCCGAAGACGAGCACCGCCGGGAAGGCGGCGGGGAGGAGGAGCACGAGCCCCGCCGAGGCGGCGCGGCAGAGGATGATCATCACCACCACGATGATGGCGAAGTCCCAGATGAAGCCGACCTTGAGCCCGTCGAGGAGGGAGTGCTGGGCCTTGTAGACCAGCGGCACGAGCCCCGTGTAGTCGACCGACACGCCGGCCACGCCCTTCTCGACGAGCCGGGCGAGGATCGGGTCGATCTTCCGCTGCAGGTCGGCCTTGAAATCGGCGTAGTCCACCTCCTTGACGGCGCTCACGCGGGCGCTGATCCGCCACAGCTCCTGCTCGCTGCCGTCGTCGAGGACGGCGTCGCGGAGGTAGTCGCCGGCGAGGAAGTCGTCGCGGTGGTCGACGAGGCGCCGGTTGAGGACGTTCCTGCGCGTGCGGGCACCGAGGCCGAAGGCGCGGGCGGCCGCACCGCCGATCCCCTCCCCCGAGCCGCCCACATCGAGGCTGCGGCCGAAGGTCACCGTCGACAGCGAGCTGCCCACCTCGCCGAGCTGGCCGATCTCGCGCTGGATCTCCCCCACGAGCTCCATGCGCTCGAGGAAGTTGAGCGGGCAGGTCTTCTGGTCGACGCGGACGAGGATCTCCATCGGCACCAGGGGGCCGAGCTTGTCCTCGAGCCAGCGGTAGTCCTCGCGGATCCGCGCCTTCGGCGAGAAGAGGCGCATCAGCTGCACGCTGCTCTCGACCTTCGTCATCCCCCAGGCGAAGCCCGCCATCACGATCAGGCACGCGGCCGTCGCCAGCCCGCTGTGGCGCGTGATCCACTCGCCCACCCGCCACCAGCGGCTGTCCTCCATGGGGCGCCACTGGTCGCTGGATTCGTCCTGCGCGGCCTTGCCGATGTTGAGCCGCGGGGGGAAGAGCTCGAGCGCCGCCGGCATGAAGAACACGAGGATCAGGAAGCTCGTCACCACGCCGATGGCGGAGAAGATGCCGAACATCCGGATCGGCACCAGCTCGCTCACCGCCAGCGTCGCCAGGCCGACCGCGGTCGTGCCGGTGGCCAGCGAGAGGGGGAGGAGGGCGTGGTGGACGGAGCGGCCGGCGGCCCCCTCCTGGATGCCCGTCTCGGCCAGCTGGTCGCGGTAGTAGTTGGCCAGATGGATGGCGCCGCTGGTGGTGGCGACGTACACCAGCGACGGCATCGTGAGGAGGATGGCGTCGACCGGGTAGCCCGAGTACCACACCACCGCCAGGCTGGCGAACATGCTGTACACGCCCGAGGCGAGCACCAGCCCCACCAGCAGCTTGCTCTTCAGGCTCCACCAGCTGACGAAGAACCCGACCACCAGCGACAGCGCGAAGAGGATCGTGACGCTCGTCTGGCCGGCCTTGTCGATCGACACGTTGTCGACCGGCGGGCCCCCCATGTGGAGATCGGCGGCCGGGATCCCGCACTCGTCGGTCGCCACCTGGGCGATGGTGTCGATCGCGCCGTGGAGGTTCGCCCGGGCGGTGTCGGAGAGGGTGAGCACGAGGCAGGTCTGCCGGCCGTCGAAATCCTCCTCGGGCACCGGCTCCCCGGCGGCGTCGCGGGGGGCGGGGCCGATGAGGGCCCCGGTGAGGCGGGCCACCGCCTCCTCACGGTCGAGGTTGAGGGGCTCCTGCGTCATCAGTTCGACCGCCCGGGGGCCGGTCTGGGCCGACTTGAAATAGAGCGGCCGGTCGATCCGCAGGGCCTCGTGGGCCGGCGGGATCAGCTTCTTGGCGAGCATCTCCAGGCGGGGGTCGGCCATCGTGCAGCCTTCCCACGACACCAGGACGAACTCCTCCCCGGCGAAATTGCGGCGGAAGAACCGGTAGACCTGCGTCTCCGGGTACTCCAGCGGCAACCAGCCCTTCACGTCGTTGCGGTTGTTCCCCTTCGCCTTCACCGCCCCGACGACCACCAGCGGGAGCAGGAACAGCAGGATCGCCATGATCCAGACGCTGTACCGCTGGTAGAAGTTGCTGCGGGAGTGGGACATCACGCAGGGCCCGGAGGGACGGGATGACAATCCAGGGGCGGCCGGCTGGACCGGCGACCCGAAGCAGAAGATGGGGAAGGTGGGATCGGGGGACGGATGCCTGGAAAGACCCCCGGCCGGTCACGCAACCGTACCGGGCGCCGGGGCGTCAGTCCATATCGTTCCCCCCCCTCCGCACCGCTTCCAACGGTGATCGACAGCGCGCAAGTGGTTTCGAGTGAAGAACTTCCGCCGGACGAAGAGTTTGCCCAGCCGGTATCTCCGGCAGGGTCGCACGGCCGTGGGGTGGGCCGTTTCGGGGCCCCGAGAGGCCCCTGACGGCTCGTCGGGGGCGGGACGGTGTCAGGCGGGGCTCGCGGGCGGATCGCCGGCTGAGCCGTCGCGGAAGCCGTTGGTGCGGTGGCTGCCGTCGCACCAGGGCTTCACACCCGACCCACCGCAGCGGCACAGTGCCGGCGGCTTGTCGGGGTCGGGGGGCATGAGCGTGGTGCCGTCCGGGGCGGTGACGCACACCCTCACTCCCTGCGCCGCGAGGTCGGGGGCCAATTCGACGACCAGCGGGCCGTCGGTCCGGCAGCGGATCCTCACCGTGCCCGCCGGGGGGGGCTCGCGTGACGGCCGCGGGGCGCCGGGGCTCATCGGGAGGCCCCCGCGTCGCTGACGGCCGGCTGGCGGTCGGCCTCCGCCGCGGGCTCGGGCTCTTCCTCGGGCTCGGCGTCGGCGTCGGCGTCAACGCCCAAGCCGACCCCAGGTCCCAGTTCGCTCGGCGACGGGGCCCCGGAGCCCTCCCGCAGCGCGTCCTTCGGGGGCGGCGGCGGGGATGCCACGAGCCGCAGATTCACCCAGGCGGCGAAGGCCGCGCCGGCCAGCAGCGCGATCCCGAAGGCGCCCCACATCCACTTCGAGCGGGCCGGCGGCTCCTGCGGTTCGGCCCGGGCCTCGGCGAGATCCTCCTCGGCCTCGTCGATCTCCTCCTCGACCCGCTCCCGCTCGAGCTTCTCCCATTCGGCGTCCACCGGGTCGGCCGGCAGCGCCGCCGGCAGGGGCTTTCTGGGGCCCACCGGCTGGGCCGGGGTGTCGGCCCGGGGGGCAGGGCTCGCCGGATCGGGTTCGGTCATCGGCGGGGCGTCTCCCAAGGGACCCGTGCGAGCGAAAGTCTCGCCCCGGGCCGGGCACCCGTCAAAGCCCTCGCCCGGGGGTGCCCGGACCGGCCGGCGGCCCGTCGGGGGTGCCGTCCCAGGGGCGCCGGGGGGGGCGCGTCGAGATCCACCACCACAGCCCCCCGGCGGCCCCGAGGAGGAGGATCGAAACCAACTGCGAGATCGACAGCGGCGTCCCCAGGGCCGCGGCCTCGTCCACCCGGATCACCTCCAGGAGAAACCGCGACAGCGGATGGAGCGTGAGCACCAGGGCGAATACCTGCCCGTCGCGCCGGGCCAGCGGCGTGAACGCGCACGCCAGCCAGGCCAGCAGGGCCGCGTCGACCGCGGCGTAGAGCTGCGCCGGGTGGACCGGCAGGCTCCAGGCGTTCCCCGGGGTGCCGGCGGCGATCAGGCCGCGGGTCATCTGGTCGAGCCACGGGGGGCTGTCGGGCGGGAAGCGCACCCCCCAGGGCAGGTCGCAGGGCCCGCCGTAGCAGCAGCCGTTGAGGAAACAGCCGACGCGCCCGATCGCCAGGCCCAGCAGCAGCCCCGGCGCGATGCAGTCGGCGAGGCGCGGCAGCGAGAGCCCGCGCCGCGCGGCGAACCGCCAGGCGGCGAGGGCCGCGGTGGGGATCGACCCGAACACCGTCAGCCCGCCGGCGGCCACGTTGAGCACGCCGGGAATCCCCTCGAGCAGGCTCCGCCCCGGGGGGAAGAACTGCTCGTGGTATTCGATGACGTGGAACAGCCGCGCCCCCACGATCCCCCACAGGAACACCTCGAGCCCCAGCCCGAGGATCGTGTCGCCGTCGTAGCCGGCCGATCGCCCGCGCACGATCGACAACCAGATGCCGGCCGCGGCGGCGGCCAGGAGCATCGTGCCGTAGCCGCGCACCGGCACCCCGCGGCCGTCGTCGAGCGCGGGGAGGAGCCAGAGGATCATCGCGCCGGTGAGCGCCAGCGGCACGCCGCTCGAGACGAGCGTCTCGCGCAGCCTGCCGCGCCGCCAGGCCGTGGCGAGCATCACGGCCGTCGCGGCCCCCCACACCGCCAAGAGCAGGCCCATGCCGAACAGCGGCAGCCCCGCGATCCGCGACGGCACGTGGAACAGCGTCGTGAGCACGTGGTCTCCGGCGAAGCCGCGTTCAGGAGCGCGGCGGGAGGGGGAGATTGTCGATGAGGCGCGTGGAGCCGAGGCGGCCGGCGACCAGCGCCACCGCCGCGCCGCCCGGCCGCGGCGGCCCGAGCGAGAGTGGATCGACGACCGCGGCGTAGTCGGGGGCCACGCCGCGTGCCTCGAGCGCCGCGCGGATCGCCTCCTCCGCCGCCGCCGGCGCCTCGCCGCGCCGCCAGCTCGCCTCGGCGGCGCG
>CAISKG010000251.1 GCA_903885855.1 uncultured Planctomycetaceae bacterium | reverse complement strand
GTTCCCTTCCACCGTCGCAGGACCAGGTCGTCGACCGGGTTGCCGGGGGCCTCCGCGCCCTTCTCGAAGGCCGCCACGTGCGAGGGGGCGAGGGCCCCTGAGACGATGACTCCGTCGATGATTCCGAAGAACGCGTGCTCTCCCCAGGCGACCGCGGCACCCGAGCGTTTCAGCGCGGCGAGGCGCCGGCGGGCCTCGTTGTGGGTGAGGCGGAAGGCGCCCGCGATGCCCGGCGGCACAACGATCCACCACCAGGGCGAAAGCAGGATCGCCGCGATCGTGCCGCCGACGGCCAGAGCCAGCGACGAGATCCCGGCGACGTTCTCCCGCAAGCGGATTTCGATCGAGTTCATGGCATCAGGGTCCGAGCCCCACCCCTGGACGTCATGCTACCCCGAGAAACGATGCCCCCCTCACGGCGCCGCCGTGACGAACCTGGCCGGGTCGAGCGTGCGTTCGCCGTCCCAGCGGTAGGCACAGAGGAAGCCGCCCCGCGCGACGCTCCAGTCGAGGCAGGCCACGTTGCCCCGGAGGAGGCTCGGCCGCGCGCCCGAGAGCCAGTAGTGGCCCACGAAGACCGGCACCGCGTCGCTCGCGTAGGGCACCGCCGCGGCGATCACCTCCTCCGGCAGCGGCACGTCGGAATCGATCGGCTCGGCCGCCATCGCGTAGGTGCGGAAGGAATGCCCCTCCGGAGGGTCGTACCAGCGGACGCGCGTCTTCGTGCGGTCGGCGCCATCCTTGTCGCGGAAGGTGACGCCGGGGGGCAGCCGAGCCTCCTTCCCCTTGAGGATCGCCTCCACCGGCTCGTGGAGATCGCCGCGCGGCGAACAGGCGGCGGCGAGGAAGGCGTCGTCGATGGGTCGGTCGGCCGGGCCCACCCGCTGCATGCGGCGGTCGTCCCAGCAGGCGTGCACGACGCGCAGCCCCCCCAGGTCGAGCCACAGCGGCAGCGTGCGGAACCAGGCGAGCGCCGCGGCGAGCTCGCCGGGGGAGAGTTGCTCGTGCGTCGCCTGGAGCTGGCGGAGATTCTTCGGGGTGTGGCGGCGGAGAAACTCCCCCGGGGCGTCGGGGTCGGCCGTGGCGTGGGCCAGCGCGTTGAGCTCGTGGTTCCCCATCACGGCCAGCGCCGTGCCCGCATCGGTCATCCCCCGGACGATGGCGAGCGTGTCGCGGATCCGTGGGCCGCGGTCGATGAAGTCGCCGAGGAACACCGCGCGCCGCTCCGGGTGCCGCCAGGCGCCGCGGTCCCGGGCGTAGCCGAGCGTCGCCAGCAGCCGCTCGAGGGCACCGGCATGGCCGTGGATGTCGCCGATCAAATCGTACATGCGCGGGAACGGTTCTCCGGGACACTGCCGCGGGCGCGGCGAAAGGGCGCACGGGCGGTCGCGCCACGGCGCCGCCCGCCCCCGCCCCAGCCTATCGCAGAGCCTCCGACGGTGCCCCTCGCCCGGCCGCTTGACCCGCGCGATCCAGGGCGCGACACTCGCTCCGCCCCGTTCCCAGGCCGCATCCGCCCCCGGTGCGCCCATCCACCCCGAGCCCCACGCCCTCCCATGGACACGCGTCCCCGCTCCCACTGCTTCCTTCCGGCTCTCGCCGCCACGTTCGCCGCCGCCGCGCTCGCCATGGCCGCCACGGCCACCGTCGTCGCGCGCGCGGAGGCCGGCGGCGACGACGACGCGCCGCTGCGGATCGTGTTCGTGGGCGACATCATGCTCGACGGCGGCCCCGGGCACCTCGTGTCGATCGGCAAGGATCCCTTCGCCGCCAGCGCGAAGCTCCTCGCCGACGCCGACATCACCGTGGGCAATCTGGAGTGCGTCCTGGGCTACGAGGGGGAGCGGCAGCTCAAGCCCTACGTCTTCCGCGGGGCGGAGCGGTCGTGCGAGTTCCTCGGCAAGCACTTCGACGCCCTGTCGCTGGCCAACAACCACACCCTCGACTTCGGCCCCGCCGGCGTCGTGGAGACCCTGCGGCGCCTCGAGGCCGCCGGGATCCCCTCCTTCGGCGCCGGCGCCACGCCGGCCGCCGCGCGGAAGCCGCTGGTGATCGAGCGCGGAGGACGGCGCGTGGCGCTCCTGGGATTCAACGAGTTTTACATGGAGGACTACGCCGTCTCCGACGAGCGCGCCGGCAACAACCCCCTCGTCGTCGACGACCTCCTGGCCGACATCGCCCTCGCCCGCGGCGAGCTCGACTGCGACATCGTCATCCCCTTCCTCCACTGGGGCGAGGAGGGGGAGCCGGCCCCGCGGGCCGACCAGCGTGCCACCGCGCGGCGCTGCATCGAGGCCGGCGCGTCGGCGGTGATCGGATGCCACCCCCACGTCACGCAGTCGGTGGAGACGCACGCCGGGGCGCCGATCGTCTACAGCCTGGGCAATTTCGTCTTCGACTACTTCGCCGGCGATCCCGAGGTGAACGTGGGCTGGGTGGCGATCCTGGAATTCCCCGTCGAGGGGCCGACCGCCCTGGAGATCGTGCCGGTGCGGATGGACCCCGCCGGGGTGCCGGAGCCGGTGGTGGTGACGGCCGAGTGACACCCCCCGAGGGATCGACCATGCGAAGCCACACCGAGCGGCTCACCTTCACGCTCCCGGAGCGGATGGCCTTCCTCAACATCACCCCGAGCGTGGCCGCGGCGGTGGCCACAAGCGGCGTCCGCGAGGGGCTGTGCCTGGTCAACGCCATGCACATCACCGCCAGCGTGTTCATCAACGACGACGAGGCGGGTCTGCACGCCGACTACGCCGCGTGGCTGGAGTCGCTGGCCCCCTTCGACGCCTCGCCCCGCCGCTACGCCCACAACCGCACCGGCGAGGACAACGCCGACGCCCACATGAAGCGCCAGATCATGGGCCGCGAGGTGGTGGTGGCGATCACCGACGGGAAGCTCGACTTCGGCCCCTGGGAGCAGATCTTCTACGGCGAGTTCGACGGCCGGCGTCCCAAGCGGGTGTTGGTGAAGATCATCGGGGAGTGAGCCGGGCCGGGGCCGGCGGCAAGGCGGGCAAGCCCGCGAAGAAGGGCTGCCGCCGCGGCCGCGGGCCTCTGGGGGGCGTCTGCCGGTCGCGTCGGGGGTGTGTGGCGGGGCCCGCCGCCCGGCGACGATCCTCTCCGGACGCGGGCCACCGCGCTCCCCCTGCCACGGCTCCCCATGACCACCCCCGGCATCGTCGTCGCGCCCGCGCGAGCCGCCCCCGGCGCCAGCCGCTCCGG
>CAISKG010000250.1 GCA_903885855.1 uncultured Planctomycetaceae bacterium | reverse complement strand
GTCGCCCCCGGCGCCCTTCGCCGCTGTGGCCCCTCCGCCCTTCGCCGGTGCGGCACCGGCGCGGCCGGCCCCGCGGCGCGAGCCGCGCACGGGCCGATTCGTGGTCGGGGCGGGGCTCGTCCGCGGCCTGGTCGACCTCACCGCCGGCGCGCCGCAGATCGACGAGCTGTCGCTCGAGGGGCAGGTGCGCGTCGTGGAGGAGCCCGACGCGGCGGCGCTCGCCGCCGGGCGCGCCCCCGACGACGTGATCGAGATCGAGGGGGACCAGCTGCAGATCTCGCGAGCCCTGCGCTTCGACGCCCGGGCGATCGTCAACGGCAAGCCGGCCACCGTCTCCGGCCGCGGCGTCGATCTGCAGGGGCCGGTGATCGAGGTCGACCGCGGCCGCAATCGGCTCTCCGTCGAGGGGGCGGGGCGCCTCGGATTCCCGCTGTCCGGCGGCATGCCCGGGGTGGAGTCGCTCCTCCCCGCGGGGCCGGCGGCACCCCGCCCCGCGGCCGCCGACGAGCCACCGGGCAGGGTCGAGGTGGGCTGGCAGCGGCGGATGGATTTCGACGGCTCGATCGCCCGCTTCTCGGAGCGCGTCGTTGCCACGAGTGCCGGGGCGGCCCTGCGCGCCGGCGTCCTCGACGTCTTCTTCTCCCGCCCGGTCGACTTCTCCGCCGACCCCTCCGCGCGCCGCCCGGCCGGCGAGCGCCCCGAGGTGGCGAGGGTCGTCGGCCGGGGCAAGGTGCGCGTCGAGTACGAGAACGCCGTCCCCGGCGGGGAACAGTCGGTGTTCAAGCTGTTCGTCGAGGATCTCCAGGCCGACGTCGCCAGCGGCGACGTCCTCGGCACCGGCCCAGGGCAGCTCTCGATGGTGCGCTTCGGGGCGCCGGTGGGGTTCGAGATGGCGTCTCCCGGCGCCCCCCGGCCGGCGGCCCCCGCGCGTGCCGACGAGCTCACCTACTACGGCGTCGACTTCCAGCGCGGGCTGCGCGGCAACTACCGACGCCGTGCGGCGGAGTTCCACCAGCGCGTGGAGGCGATCTGCGGGCCGGTGGAGGGCTGGAACCAGCGCCTCGACGTGCACGCCGCCGGCGGGCTGCCGCCGCGCACGATCGCCCTCACCGGCGACGTCCTCGGCTGCGGCGTCGCGCCCGCCGCCCCGGGCCGGCGCCGCGATTCGGTGGAGGCCTCCGCCTTCGGGAACGTGATGGTGGAGGCCGACACCTTCACCGGCCGCAGCGCCCGCCTCACGTGGAGCGAGGCCAAGGACATGGTCGTCTTCGAGGGGGACGGCCGCACCGACGCGCAGCTGTTCCTGCAGGAGCAGGTGGGCGCCCCCACGTCGAACGCCTCCGCCGGGCGGATCGTCTTCTGGCCCGGCGAGCGCCGGGTGGAGGTCAACGACGCGCGCTACCTCGATCTCGACCAGCTCAACGGCGGCGCCGCCCCCAAGCTGCCCGGGCTCGCCCCCCCCGCGCGGCCGGCGCCGGCCGTGGCGGCCCCGCCGGGCCTTCCCGGGGCCCCGCCGGGCCTCCCCGGCACCTGAGCCGGGCCGCCGTGCGACGCCGGCGCGGCGGGCTGGTAACCTGCCGGGCGGCCGCGCGAGCGCCGGCCGTCTCCGGGAGGGCGATCGATGGGCGGCATGTCGCGGCGACGGTTGATCCACACCGCCTCCGCATCGGTGGCGGCGGCGGCCGTGGGGGGCCGGGCCAGGGCCGCGGCGCCGTCCGCGGCGATCCGCGTCGACGGCGTGCGGACCCGGTTCGTCGAGCACCGCTACCGCACCCCCTACAAGTTCGGCGGAGTGCCGGTCGACCGCGCCACGATCCTCGACGTGGAGATCGACGCCGTCGGCGCCGACGGGCGGCGCGTGACCGGCTTCGGCTCGATGCCGCTGGGCAACGTGTGGTCGTTTCCCACGCGCACGCTCCCCTACGACGTCACCCTCGGGGCCATGAAGGGGCTCGCGGCGCGCATCGAGCGGATCGTGGCCGGCTGCGACGAGGCCGCGCATCCGATCGAGCTCGCCCGGCTGCTCGAGCCGGAATACGCCGCGGCCGCCGCCGAGGAGACCGCCGCGCGGGGCCTGGCGGAGCCGATCCCGGCGCTCGCCATCCTCGTCACCGCGAGCCCCTTCGACGCCGCGCTCCACGACGCCTGCGGCAAGGCGCTGGGCGCGAGCTCCTTCCTCACGCTCTCCCCCGCCCACATCGGCCACGATCTCTCCCGCTACCTCGGCGACGATTTCCGCGGCGAGAGCCTCCAGGACGCGGTTCTCCCCGCCCCCGTGGCACGCGTGCCGCTGTTCCACTCCGTGGGGGGCTCCGACCCCGTCCGCGCCTCCGAGGTGAAGGAGAAACTCGACGACGGCCTCCCCCAGACGCTCGCCGACTGGATCCGCTTCGACGACTTGGTGCGGATCAAGATCAAGCTCCAGGGGGAGGATCTGCGCTGGGACATCGAGCGGACGCTGGCCATCGACGAGGAGGCCCGGGCCACGAAGCCCGGCACCGACTGGAAATACTGCTGCGACTTCAACGAGCGCTGCCCCGACGTGGAGTACGTGCTCGAGTACCTGCGCACGGTGGAGGAGCGGTCGCGCCCCTGCTTCGAGGCGATCGAGTACGTCGAGCAGCCGACCTCGCGGAACCTCCGCGCCCAGCCGCGCGTCGACATGCACGCCGCGAACAAGCTGCGGCCGATCGTGGTCGACGAGGCGCTGGTGGATCTCGAGAGCCTGCTCGAGGCCCGGGAGCTCGGCTACACGGGCCTCGCGCTCAAGGCCTGCAAGGGGCAGACGCACTCCATGCTCTTCGCCGCCGCGGCGCGGAAGTACGGGATGTTCCTCACGGTGCAGGATCTCACCTGCCCGGCGGCGGCGCTGGTGCACTCGGCGGCGATCGCGGCCTGGGTGCCGGGCACGGCGGGCCTCGAGGCCAACGCGCGGCAGTACATGCCGGAGGCCAACGAGCCCTGGGAGGAACGCTTCCCCGGCCTGTTCCGCATCACCGATGGCTTCCTCCACACCGACTGCCTCGCCGGCCGCCCGGGGCTGGGTGTGGTGTGACCTGCAGCGGGAGGCTCGTGACCGGCATCGCACCGTCGTGCGATGGGATTACGTCGGACGCCGAACGCGGCCCAGACCGTTCCCAGGGGTTCGAGGCGGCGAGTGAACCTCCGGATTCGACGCGATGCCCATGCGACGCTGCCGCGCCTGATCGAATCGATCGGCAACGGCACGCTGCACGGAAAACCCTGTGAACTGGAGCAGCCCGATTCTTGACTCCGGGGGGGGGGGGGGGAGATCGGAAGAGCACACGCTGAAGGCCAGTCACATTCAGAAAT
>CAISKG010000249.1 GCA_903885855.1 uncultured Planctomycetaceae bacterium | reverse complement strand
GGGGCGCGGCGCCCGCGGCGTGGGGCGCGACGCGCTCCACCGCCGCGGCGAGTTCGTCGAGATCCTCGAGGCTGGCGAGGCGCACGACCGCCATCTCGGCGAGGATCTGGGCATGGCCGCTCGAGCGCATCCGCCCGAGGGAGTGATCGAGGATCTGGAGCATCGCGAGCACCGTCTGCGTGCCCAGCGCCCGGCCCGTCGCCGCCAGATCCACCCCCAGGCCGTCGCCGGCCAGCAGCGCCTCCGGGCCGCAGCCGACGCTCGCCACGAGGCAGTCGCGCAGGGCCGCCAGCAACTGCTCGAGCACCCCGCCGGGATCCGCGCCCCCAGCGAGGCCCGCATCGAGGGCCGCGAGCGCTCCCGCGGCGTCGCGGGCGGCGATCGCGGTCACGAGTTCGCCGATCCGCTCCTCCCGGCCGGTGCCGATCACCGCGTGCACGTCGTCCACGCCGATCGGTCCGGCATGGCAGCCGAGGAGCTGCTCGAGGAGCGACTGGCTGTCGCGCATGCTGCCGGCGGCACGCCTGGCGATCAGCGCCAACGCCCCCTCCGACACGTCGGCCCCCTCGGTGGCCACGATCTGGGCGAGTCGTCGCGCGATCGCGGGGGCGTCGACGGTCACGAAGTCGAAGCGCTGGCAGCGCGAGAGGATCGTGATCGGCAGCTTCTCGGGCTCGGTCGTGCAGAGCACGAACTTCACATGCCCCGGCGGCTCCTCGAGCGTCTTGAGGAGGGCGTTGAACGCCTCCCTCGTGAGCATGTGGACCTCGTCGATGATGTAGATCTTGTAGCGGGCCCGCGCGGGGCGCACGGCCACGTTCTGGCGCAGGCTGCGGATCTCGTCGATGCCGCGGTTGCTCGCGGCGTCGATCTCGACGACGTCCACGTCCTGCCCCGAGGCGATCGCCGTGCAGGAATCGCAAGCGTTGCAGGGTTCGGCGCCGGGCCCGGCGGCGCATTCCAGCGCCTTGGCGAAGATCCGCGCCGCGCTCGTCTTGCCGACTCCGCGGGCGCCGGTGAAGAGGTAGGCGTGCCCGACGCGGCCGCTCTCGATGGCCCCCGAGAGGCCGCGGGCCACGTGCTCCTGCCCGACGAGCTCGTCGAAGCGCTGCGGCCGGTAGCGCCGGGCCACCACACGGTAGGCCCCCGGGCCGCTCCCGGCGGTGGTCGACGGGCCGCCGGAGGTGGAGTCAGCTGCGGCCATGGGTTCGGACGCCGATGAGAGGCCCTCCGCACAAAGGGACGGCTGCTTATGGCTGCTGCGGTTAAGCCCTGACCAGGTTCACAGGCCCCCATCGCAGGGGCCTCTCATCGGAGTCCGAACCTCCCCGATTCTGACGTCCCCGGCGGCGGAGGTCAAAGCGACGCGGTCGCGAGCGGGCCCGGCACCGCGGACACCCCCGCGCCCTTGGGCAGCGGCGTGGCGGCGCCTTCAGCCCCGCGCCGGCCCCCCCACGCCCGCCGCGCGGTAGAGATCCACCAGTTCCGCGGGGCCCGTCGGCTGGCGCGGGTTGTAGCGCATCACCACGTCGGCCAGCGCCACTGGCGCGCAGGCCCCGGCCGCGTCGGCGGGCACGCCGCAGGCGGCGAGGGTCGTCGGCAGCCCCCCGGCTGCGTGCAGCGCGGCGAGCCGGTCGGCGAGCGCCGCAGCCGCCGCCGCGGCGTC
>CAISKG010000248.1 GCA_903885855.1 uncultured Planctomycetaceae bacterium | reverse complement strand
GCCCCCACCGTCAGCCCCAGGCCGAGGTACAGCGGCCCCATCCATTCCATGTCGCGGCGGGCGAGGTAGTCGTTGACCGTGACGACGTGGACGCCCTTCCCCTCCAGCGCGTTGAGGTAGGCCGGGAGCGTGGCGACGAGGGTCTTGCCCTCGCCGGTCATCATCTCGGCGATCGCGCCGGAGTGGAGCACCATCCCGCCGATGAGCTGCACGTCGTAGTGGCGCATCCCCAGCCAGCGCCGCCCCGCCTCGCGGCAGACGCCGAAGGCCTCGGGGAGGATCTCGTCGAGCGTCTCGCCGGCCGCCAGCCGGCGCCGGAACTCGGCCGTCTGCCCGCGCAACTCGGCGTCGGTCATCGCCTGGTAGCGCGGCTCGAGGGAGTTGATGGCCTCGATCTTCGGCTCGAGGCGGCGGAGGTAGCGGGCGTTGGAGGAGCCGAACAGCCCCGTGAGGAACCGCTCCACGCGGTTCCCGGCGGCGGCGGCGGTGTTGGTCACCGCATCCCAGATCTGTTCGAGCTGTTCCATGTCGCGGTTTCGTGGGGTCGCGGGTTCGTGGGGCGGCTGGGGCGGGCGGCGCGGGGCTGCACTCCGGGCCGCCGCCGCGCCTTCGGGGCGGGGAGGGGCCGCACAGGGGCCCGCCGGTCGGCAGGGGCACGAGCACGGACCGAAACAGGACACCGCTCCGGCGAGCCCGCGGAAGGCCCGGGAGAGGAGCGGCGGAGGGGGTAAACTGGGGGGCTTCCGGTGCCTCCGTGGGGATTGTCGCGGGAGTCGGCGCCGTGGGTCAAGGCGATTCCGCCGCAGGGGTGTGCTCGATGCAGCGTCGGCTTCCACGTTCGGCCGATTCCCCCGTTCCCGACGCGGGGCCCGGGCCGCTGGCAGCGCTCGTGGTGGTGCTCATGGCGACGCTCGGGGCGGCACGCCTCCCGGCCGAGCCCGGCGCCGATCTGGGCATTCTCGCGCCGCGAGAGCGGCAGGTGATCCAGCGCCGCACCCGCGCCGGCGGCGTCATCCCGGTCGTTGTCACCGGCGACGTCGCGGCCGGCACGCTCGTCGAGGCCCGGGTCGTCGTGGCGGGCGAGGGAGCCGGCGCCTGGCATCCGCTCGAGCGCGACGGCGAGCGCTTCCGCGGCGCCCTGCCGGCGCCGGCCGGGGGCTGGCATGCCGTGGAGATCCGCCGCGCCGGTGCCGCCGGCCCCGAGGCCGTCGTGGCGCGGGTGGGGGTGGGCGAGGTGTTCGTCGTGGCCGGCCAGTCGAACTCCGCCAACCACGGCGAGGCGCGGCTCGTGCCGGCGAGCGATCTGGTCTCGTCGCTCGCCCCCGACGGCACGTGGCGCCAGGCCGCCGACCCGCAGCCCGGCGCCAGCGGCGACGGCGGCAGCTTTCTGCCCCCCTTGGGCGACCTGCTCGTGGAGCGCTTGGCCGTGCCGGTGGGCTTCGTCGGCTGCGGCATCGGCGCCACGAGCGTGCGCGAGTGGCTCCCTGCCGGCGTGCCCTTTCCGAATCCTCCCACGCTCGAGGGGCGCGTCCGGCGCCGCGCCGACGGTGGCTGGGAGAGCGACGGCGCCGCCTTCGCCATGCTCGTGGAGCGGATGCGCGGCGTCGGGCCGGAGGGCTTCCGCGCGGTCCTCTGGCATCAGGGGGAGAGCGACGCCAATCAGGCCGATCCCACGCGCACCCTCGCCGGGCCGCTCTACGAGGCGTGTCTCGCCCGGGTGATCCGCGATTCGCGCGCCGCCCTCGGCCGCGACGACCCCTGGTTCGTGGCCCGCGCCACCTACCACGTGCCCGGCGACGAGTCGTCCCCCTCGATCCGCGCCGCGCAGGGGGCCGTGTGTCGCGACGGCCTCGCGCTGTCCGGCCCCGACACCGACGCCCTCGGCGCCGGGAGCCGCGACGGCGGCGGGAAGGGGGTGCACTTCAGTGCCGCGGGGCTCGTGCGGCACGCCGAGGCGTGGTGCGACTCGATCGCCCCGTGGCTGGAGGAGCGGCTGGGGGAGCGGCCCGGCGAGCGCTGACGCCGGCCACCGCGCCGGGGCGGCCTGCTACGATTGGCGGGGTCCATG
>CAISKG010000247.1 GCA_903885855.1 uncultured Planctomycetaceae bacterium | reverse complement strand
CGTGCTCGACGTCACCACCACCGAGTGGGCCGACGAGCTGGTGGGGGGCGTGCTCTCCGCGGGGCCGGAGCGCCTCTCGGCCGCCGCGCGCACGGGCACGCCCGCCGTGATCGCGCCGGGATGCCTCGACATGGTGAACTTCGGCCCGCCGGAGACGGTGCCCGCGGCGTTCGCCGGCCGCTGCTTCCACCGCCACAACGCCCAGGTGACGCTGATGCGCACCTCGCCGGAGGAGTGCCGGGAACTGGGGCGGATCCTCGCCACGCAGGTCAACGCCTCGCGCGGCCCGGCGACGGTCCTCCTCCCCCTCGGCGGGATCAGCCTGATCTCCGAGCCCGGCGGGCCGTTCCACGATCCCGCCGCCGACGACGCCCTCTTCTCGGCGATCCGCAAGTGGCTCAGCCCGGGCATCCCGCTGGTGGAGCTCGACTGCCCGATCAACGCCCCGGCCTTCGCCGACGCCTGCGTGGAACGCCTCCTCGGCGGCTGACGGCGGTCGTCTCCGCTGCCGGCGCCCGGCTCAGGTGGTGCCGCCGACGACCGAGCGCCGGCCGTCGCGCGGATCCACGGCGATGATCTCCGAGCGCCATGCCCCCGACTCGAGCTTCGCCCGGTAGGACAGCGGCAGGCCGATCTGCAGCTCGCGGTCGCTGGTGCGCTCCATGCCGTATTCGCACACCTCGGCCCCAACGTCGGCGACGATGCGGAAGCGGTGCTGCACCCCGGGGGGGAAGGGGTCGGGCGACTGGCAACGCACCACGTAGTTGGCGTGGTTGGCCCCCATGAAGGCGTTGCGGATCGAGAGGCTGCCCCTGCCGACGTCCGCGGGCACGTCCCGCACGTCGTCGCCGAAGCCGTACACCGTGTCGTGGGTCAGGATTCCGCCGCGGACCGCGGGCCAGACCCACGTCCGCAGGAAGAGCTGGTCGGCGTACCGCCCCGGCGGCTGCCCGTCGAGGGAGGCCAGGTACCCCGCGATCCGTCCCGCCACGTCGCGCACCACGCCCGATCGCGCCCCGAACAGCCCCGCGAGGATCAGCTCGGTGTGGCAGCAGTCGTCACGGATGACGTGGAACGGCTTGCCCGACCGCGTCCACTCCTCCACGCACCACGCCTCCCGCGCGTCGACGATCGAATCCACGTCGCGTACCAGCACCCGGTCGAGGTCGGCGTCGTCGAGGGGGAGGAAGCGCCAGAAGGTGCCGGGGAACGCGGCCGCGGCGCCCGACACCGCCACCACCTCGGCGCCCCGTTCGCGCAGCCGGCGGAGCACCGTGTCGGGCACCGTCGCGTCGACGTGGAACCGGCAGACGAAGCCGGGCAGATGGAGCGCCGCCGCCTCGCAGTTGAGCACCGCCGTCTCGCAGTACCGGGCCCGGTCGCCGAAGAGGCTGAAGGAGATCACGTCCTTCGCGCCGCCGTGCGGCCGCCCTGCGGCCGGAACAGCGTGCGCGGCGGCGGCCTCTTCCTTGAGCCGCATCGCCCGCAACCCCAGCTCGCGGGCACGCTCGGTCTCGCCGAGCTCGTGCACCGCGTGGGCCAGGTTCGCCAGGGCGTAGGAGTTGCCCGGGTCGAGCGCCAGCACCTTCTCGTAGAACACCTCCGACAGGCGGTGCTCGCCGAGGAGCAGATGGGCGAATCCCAGCTGCTCGAGCGCGTAGGCGAGTTGCCCGGGCCCCTCGCACTCCTTCACCAGCTCGCGCAGCGCCCCGATCGCCCCCTCCGGCCGCCCCGGGATCGAGGTCCGCACCTGTTCCAGGAGTCCGTGGAGTCGCGGAGGGAAGCTGATCATGGCGTGGCCCCGGGGATGCCCGCAGGATAGCAGGCCGACGCCGCTCCCCGCGCCCGCGTCACCCCGGCCGCGGCGGGGCCGCGGCGGCGCCGCGTCCGAGGGCCACCGCCGCGAAGCGCGGCGCGGCGATCCGGGCCTCTGAGAGCAGGGTGTAATCGGACGACACCGCGTGGATCCGCCGGGCGAGGTCGGCGTCGAAGCAGCGCAGCACCAGCCTCAGTGGCACCGCGCGGCGCGCCGCCCGCCCCAGCGACTGCGCGGCCAGGCCGATCTCGAGATTCAGCGCGTCGTTGGAGGTGCAGGCCACCAGCGCCCGCGCCCGCCCCGTCCCCGCCCGGGCGAGCACCGCGGGCCGCTTGGCGTCGCCGACGATCACCGGGCAGCGCATGTGGAGCTCGCGGTGCGGCTCGTCGTCCCCCTCCGGATCGACGACCACCACCGGCACGCCCCGCCCGCGCAGGTCCCGCGCCACCGCCAGCCCCACGTGCCCCAGCCCGCAGACCACCACATGGCCGCGCAGGCGCCGGGCCCGGAATTCGTTGCGCAGCTGGTCGGCCGTCCCCGAGACGATGAACATCGTGAGTAGCGACGAGAGGATGGCGATGAGCACCAGCCCCGAGAACATCAGCACGATGCCGAAGATCTTCAGTCCTGCCGGTGCCTCGCGGAGGTTGAAGTCGCCGAAGCCGACCGTGGTCATGATCGAGGAGGTGAAATAGGCGGCGTCGACCCACCCCAGCCCCAGCGTCGCCCGGAAGACCACCACCGCCACCAGATACAACAGCGCCACCGCCGCCGGCACGATGACGAACGACGAGCGCAGCGGCCGCCACGGGACCCGCTCCGTCGCCGTGGCCTCGCGTACCACGGCCGCCGCCGGGGGGGGTGCCAGGGCCGCCTCCACGAAGGCGTCGGCGGCGAGGCACTCCGACGCCATGGCCGTGATCCCGAAGTCGCGCTCGAAACGCCTCGCGAAGCGCGGCTCGGAATGCCGCATCACCACCGCCACCCCGGGCGCCTCGCCGCGCACCTCGAGGGCCGTCTCGAGATTGGCCAGGTCGTCGGCCGTGGCGAGGACCACGGCGGCGGCCCCGTCCACCCCCGCCTCGCGCCGCACCGACGCGGCGCCGAAGTCGCCACGCATCACCCGCGCGCCGGCGAATACCGCCCGCTCGACGCGGTCGGGGCTCGTGCGCTCGTCGGAGATCACCGTCACGCTGCGGCCGGCGGCGCGGAGGTGCTCCACCACGAGCAGGCCGAAGCGCCCCAGACCGCAGACGACGATGGCGCGCTCGCCGGTGGGGTGGATGGCGTCCATCGTGCGCTCCGACCTGGTGGCTGCCGTCTCAGGCGCCCCCGGGCGCCGGATGCACCCAGGGGGCCCGGTAGGGGCGGGCGAGGAGTGCCGCGGCCTCGTCGTCGCCGACCACGTTGCCCTCCGCATCGAGCGCGAGACTCCGCCCGAGGCGCATGGAGAGGTTGGCGAGGATGCACACGGCGCTCGAGACGTGCCCTTCGGCGATGTCGGCCACCGGCCGCGCGCCCGAGACGCGGGCGGCGAGGAAGTCGCGCATGTGGGCCCGGGTGGCCGGCGCGGCGAAGATCTCCGTCTCCTTGTGGGCGAGGTCCTCCGGATAGGCCTCGCGCTCGTCGACGAAGTCCCCGTGCTCGGCCGCGCCCCCCTCCTTCGGCTTGTAGTCCCAACGGGTGACGCTCAGACGCAGCGTCCCCTTGTCGCCGTAGAGCGTGGCGCCCCAGGGATAGTCCGGATCGGGGTTCTCGCCCCAGTTGCGCTGCGTCCACACCACCTGCACCGCGCCGTGATCGAAGAGCGCCGTCTGCGTGTCGTGGAGCCGGACGTTCGAGGCCGGATCGCGCACCAGCGCGCCGCCGGTGGCCGCGATCCGCTCCGGCCAGGAGAGACCGAGGAAGAAGCGCACCAGGTCGTAGAAGTGGACGCACAGGTCGCCCGTCTGGCCGTTGCTGAACTCGATGCAGTCGCGCCAGGAGCGGGGATGGATCTGGGGGTTGTAGGGCACCAGCGGCGCCGGCCCGCAGTAGGCCTCCCAGTCGAGCGCGTCCGGCACCGGCGCCGGCGGCGGGAAGGCCGCGCGGGTGCCGTAGTAGCTGTGGATGTCGACCGCGGCCACCCGACCGATCGCCCCGGAGGCGATGAATCGGTCGCGCGCCGCGAGGAGGTGCGGGGTGCTGCGGCGCTGGAGCCCCACCTGGACCGTGCGGCCGTGCTTCCGCGCCGCCGCCACCATCGCCCGCCCCTCGGCGACGTCGAAGCTGATCGGCTTCTGGACGTACACGTCCGCCCCCGCCTCGCAGGCGGCGATCATCGGCAGGCAGTGCCAGTGATCCGGGGTCCCCACGAGGACGATCTCCGGCTCGGTCTCCGCAAGCAACGTGCGGTAATCGCCGTAGCAGGGCGGCCTCGCCCCCCCGCGCTGCCGCGCGGCGACGAGCGTCGCCGCCTCCTCGCGCATCCGCGAGTCGACGTCGCACAGCCCCACCACCTCCGCGGGGGCCACCTGCAGGAGGTGGAAGAGGTCGGTCTTGCCGTACCACCCGCAGCCCACCAGCGCCACGCGCAGCGGCCGCCCGGCCTCCGTCGCGGCCGGGTCGGCGGCCGGCACCCACCGCGCGGCCACCGGCGCCGCGGCGAGGGGGGCGACGGCCTGGAGAAAATCGCGTCGCTGCATCGCACCTGCTCCGCATCGGTCGGGCATCGCCCGGCACGCGCCTCGTGCCTCGGCGGCCCCGCGCCCAAGCCTACCCGCCGCCGGCCGCTGGTACACTGCCCGGCCACGGGGCCGACGCCGCGCCGCGGAGCCCCGCCGTTCCCGTATCCCCCGCCCGAGGACACCCCCGTGCACGCGCGCCGCCCGATCCTCCTCGCCCTCCTCCTCGCCCTCGCCGCCGCGGCCCGCCCCGCCGCCGCCGAGGATCGCGCCGGCGGCCCGCCGCGCATCGTGTTCCTCGGCGACTCGATCACCGAGGCCGGGGCGGGGCCGCACGGCTACGTCACGCTCGCGGGCGCGGCGCTCGCCGAGCGCCTCCCGGGCACCGAGACGATCGGTGCCGGGATCAGCGGCAACCGCGTCCCCGATCTGCTCGCGCGGCTCGACCGCGACGTGCTCGCCCGCACGCCCGACGTCGTCGTGGTCTACATCGGCATCAACGACGTGTGGCACAGCCAGAACGGCCGCGGCACGCCGAAGGGGGAATTCGAGGCCGGGATGCGCACGCTCGTGGAACGCATCCGCAAGGCCGGTGCCCGCCCGGTGCTCTGCACGCCGACGGTGATCGGCGAGAAGAAGGCGGGCACCAACCCGCTCGACGCCATGCTCGACGACTACGCCGGCGTGACCCGGGCCGTGGCGGCCGCGGCCGGGGTGCCCCTCGTCGACCTGCGGAAGGCGTGCGTGGCCCACCTCGAGGCCCACAACGCCGCCGACGCCGAGAACGGCGTCCTGACCACCGACGGCGTCCACCTGAACGCCGCCGGCAACGAGTTTCTCGCCGCGCGGATGGTCGACGGCCTGGCGCGTGCCGGGATCGTTCCCGCCGCCTCCCCGGAGGATCGGAAAGTGCTCCGCCACGTCGTCATGTTCCGCTTCAAGGAGACCTCCACCGCCGCCGACGTGGAGCGCATCGTGGAGGCCTTCCGCGCGCTCCCCGGCGCGATCGACGCCATCCGCGGCTTCGAGTGGGGCACCGACAATTCGCCCGAGGGGCTGCAGCAGGGGCTGACCCACTGCTTCCTCCTCACCTTCGACTCCGAGGCCGACCGCGACGCCTACCTTCCCCACCCGGCCCACAAGGCCTTCGTGGAACTCGTCGGCCCCCACGTGGAGAAGGTGACCGTGGTCGACTACTGGGCCCGTCCGTGACGCTCCGCCCCGGCGCCCTGGCCGGCCTGCCGGTCGCCGACGTCCTCGACGAGGTCGTCGCCGCCAGCCGGCCCGACGCCGCCGGCCGCGGCGGCTCCGTGGTCGTCACCGCGCCGCCGGGCTCGGGCAAGACGATGCTCGTGCCGGCCGCGATCCTCGACGACCTGCCGCGGGGAGCGCGCGTCGACCTCCTCCAGCCGCGCCGCCTGGCCGCCCGCTCGGTCGCCGGGCAGATCGCCCGGCTGCGCGGCGGCGAGGTGGGGGGCGAGGTCGGCTACCACGTCCGCTTCGACGCCCGCGTCGGCCCCGCCACGCGCCTCGTCGTCCAGACCACCGGCATCATGCTCCGCCGCCTCCTCGACGACGTCGAGCTCGCCGGCACCGGCTGCGTGGTCCTCGACGAGTTCCACGAGCGCTCCGTGGAGATGGATCTGGTGCTCGGGATGCTGGTCCGCATCCGCGCCACGCTCCGCCCCGACCTGCGGATCGCCGTGATGAGCGCCACGCTCGACCCCGGCCCGGTGGCCCGCCTCCTCGCGCCGCACGCCGCCCACGGCTGCCCGGTGGTGTCCACCGCCGGCAGGCTCCATCCCGTCGCCGTCTCCTACGGCCGCCGGGGCGACGGCCGCGATCTCGACGAGCGCGTCGTGGAGGCCGTCGGGGAGGCGGTCGCCCGCACCACCGGGCACGTGCTCGTCTTCCTCCCGGGCGTGGGGGAGATCATGCGTGCCGCCTCGGCCCTCGACCCGCTCGCCGACCGGCGCGGACTCTCGGTCGTCATCCTCCACGGCGAGCTCCCTCCGGAACTGCAGGACCGCGCCCTCGAGGACGACGGCACGCGCAAGATCGTCCTGGCCACGAACGTCGCCGAGACGTCGCTGACCATCCCCGGGGTCACGGCGGTCGTCGACTCGGGCCTCGCCCGCCAGTCCCGGCTCTCCCCCGCCACCGGGCTGCCGCGCCTGGAACTGGTGCCGATCTCCAAGGCGGCCGCCGATCAGCGTGCCGGGCGCGCCGGTCGCACGGGCCCCGGCCAGTGCCTGCGCCTCTGGGACGAAGCCGCCCACCACCACCGCCCCGCCGCCGAGACGCCGGAGGTGCTGCGCACCGACCTCGCGCCGCCATTGCTCACCCTGCTGGCCCTCGGCGAGGCCGACGCCTTTCCCTGGCTCGACGCCCCGCCGGCCGACGCCCTCGCGCAGGCCCACGCGCTGCTGGCGATGCTCGGCGCCGCCGACACCGCCCGGGACCGGCCGCGGATCACCGACGCCGGCCGGGAGTTGGCCCGTCTCCCCACCCATCCGCGCCTCGCCCGCCTGCTGCTGGCCGGCGCCCGCCTGGGGGTGCTGCGCGAGGCGGCCGTCGCCGCCGCACTGCTCTCGGAGCGCGATCCCTTCCGCACCGCCGCCCACGCCCGCCCGGGCCCCCGCGACCGCACCACCGCCCGCACCCGCTCCGACGTGGTCGACCGGGTCCTCGCGCTCCAGGCCTTCCACGCCACCGGCGACACCGCCGCCGCCGGCCCCTGGGGCCACCTCGACCTCCACCCCGGCGGCGCCCGCACGGTGCTCCGCGCCGCCGAGCAGCTCTTCCGGCTCGTCGAGGCCGACCGCGCCCCCCGTGCCGCCGACCCGGCGGCCGCCCTGGCCCGTGCCCTCCTCGAGGCCTTCCCCGACCGCCTCGCCCGGCTGCGCCCCGGCTCGACCGACCGGGCCACCATGGCCGGCGGCCGCGGGCTGCGCCTCGACGGCGGCTCGCGCGTCCGGGCCGAGCCGCTCTTCCTGGCCGTCGATCTCGACGATGCCGGCGGCGAGGCGCGCGTCCGCCAGGCGAGCGCCGTGGAGCGTGCCTGGCTCGACGAGGACGGCCCGCGCGGCAACCTCGCCACGCGCGACGAACTCCTCTTCAATCCCTCGCGCCGCCAGGTGGAGTCGCGGCGCCGCACCTGCTGGCTCGATCTCGTTCTCGAGGAGGCCCCGGCGGCCATCGCCGACCCGGCGGCGGCCGCGGCCCTCCTCGCCGAGCACGCCGCGCGCGATCCCGCCCGCGTCCTCCCCGAAGCCGATTCGGCCGCCGGGCGCTTCCGCGCCCGCGTCGCCTGGCTCTCGGCCACGCTCCCCGAACTCGGCCTGCCGTCCCTCGCCGACGCCTCGCTCCTGGCGATGCTCCCCGCCCTCTGCCATGGCGTCCGCGGCCTCGACGACCTCCGTGCGGCCGACTGGCTGTCGCTGCTCCGCGACGCGGTGGACCCGGAGAAGCTCCCCCTCGTCGAACGCCTCGCCCCGGCGGAGGTGGAGATCGCCGGCGGCCGCCGCGTCCGCCTCGACTACCGCCCCGACGCCCCCCCGATCCTCGCCGCCCGGATCCAGGATCTCTTCGGCACCCTCGAGACGCCGCGCATCGCCGGCGGCCGCGTCCCCGTGCTCGTCCATCTCCTCGGCCCCAACCACCGGCCGCAGCAGGTCACCTCCGACCTGGCCAGTTTCTGGAAGACCACCTACCACGAGGTCCGCAAGGAGCTCCGCCGCCGCTACCCCAAGCACTCCTGGCCTGAGGATCCCTTGACCGCCCGCCCCCCGGCGAAGGGCGACAGACGTGGCACGACCGGCTGAACCGGAACCGCCCCCCGCGCACCACCGTCACTTCCGGCCCCACCGGGCGCCGGTCGTGCCGGGCATGCGCATGGCTCACGTCGTGCGCCCCGTGTCGGATATCGCTCATGGAAGGCCGTTCCACGCGTCGCTGATGCGAGCGACCGACCGGCGCCGAAACGAATCCCCGCCGCCGCGCTCCCACGCCGCGGTCGATCCACACCCCCCCTGGGAAAGGAGCAGGATTCCCTATGCGTCAGCTGGTTCTCTTCGCGGCGATCGTCGCCGCCCTGTCCGTCGGCGGCACCGCCAAGGCCCAGTCGATGCGCGGCCGCGAGATCGGTGCCCAGCGCAACGGCCCCGTGGCGAAGCTCGTCGAGCTCGAGCGCCGCAAGAACGAGTGGCTGCGCCAGCGTTTCCTCGGCCGGTGATCGCGTCGGTCGCGGCGGCGCGGCGGCCTCGCCCGGCACCACCCCCCCCCGGTGCCGGACGATGACCCCCGCCGCCTGCGACTGGCTCGACGGCCTGCGGAGGTTCTCCGAGGTGCATCGGGCCCCCCGGCCCGTGCGGAGGGTGCCGATGCCCTCGGGGAACACCGTCGCCTCGCCCGCCGCACTCGCGGAGGGGCGGATCCTCGCCGCGCGGCTCTCCGCGTGGCGTTCCACGGTGATCCCGGCCGCCTTCGCCGCCGATCCCCGCCTGCCGGTCGTGCTCACCACCTCCGCGGTGGGCATCGACGTCGCCGCCGACCTCCTCGCGACGCTCCCCGAGGACGACGCCGCCCGGTTCGTCGCCGTGACGGAGAAGGTCTACCGCGGCTGGTGCATGCAGTCGCCCGACGACGACCACCGCCTCCACCGCAACCTCTGGAGCTGGCTCAAGGCTCCGCTGCCCGAGGCCCGCCGCGCCGAATTCGCGCGCTGGCCGATCGGCGCCGACGACGCCTACTGGCTCCACCGCCAAGGGGGCCAGGACGCCGACCACGCCTGGCGCACCGCCGACCTCTACCGTTGGGACGGCGTCGAGGCGACCCTTCTGGCCACCGACGTCGAGGAGCGTTTCCACGGCGGCCGCTGACAGCGCGGCTCGCCGCCTGCGGCGCCGGTGTCGCGTGCCCGCCCCGCGCGCTTCCCCGCTCGGGACGGCCCGATTCCCTCGCCGGACGTTCGCTCTGGCCCTCCGGGCCTCCGCTCTCTCGGACCCGCCTGCGCTCCGCCATCCATGGCTCCGCTGGTCGGCTACGCCGGCGACGGAACACGGGCCGACCCTCGCTCGAGTCCACCGGACGCGCGTGCGGGCGCTTGCTCGGCCCCACGCGCTTCCCCCCCCGCACGCTCGCCTGGAGGGCGAGCGGCAGCGGCCAAGGCGAACCTTGGCTTCGCCGAAGGCCGCCGTAAGCCCGCGGGGGCCATGGATGGCCCCGCGGGCGCGAAAGTCAGTACTTTTGGATCGCGTCGAAGCCGAGCAGGGTCTGGTTCGTGCTCACGCCGTCGTTGAAAGGGAGCACGCCGCTCGTGCCACTGAAAAAGTCCCAGCGGAAGCAGGGGCGTACCAGCACGTTGGCGCTGGGCACCCAGTTGGGGCCGAGGGTGAGGGAGAAGTAGTTGCCCGGCAGCGGAACGTGGTTGGGGTTGCTCGGCCGGTTGAGCCCCACGCGCGTGCCGTCGACGTCGTCGAACCACTCGAACCGGGCGCCCCACTTCCAAGTCTCGCTCGCCGACCAGTAGAGGTATTGGTCGATGCCCGTCCAGAGCGCGGAGCTCCCGTAGGGCAGTCCCTTGGCCTGCACGCCCAGCCACTGGTGGAAGACGTACTCCACGCCATCGGTGGGCCGGTACTCGAAGAGCAGGCTGTAGCGGGTGCGGTTGGCGGAGGTGAGGATCGGCGCGGGGGCGAAGACGGGCGAGAAGTCGTCACACTCGTCGCCGCTCACGATCGCGAACGACGTCGCCGCGGTGTTCGCCGCGTTCCGCACGCGCACCCGGCCGAGGAAGTTGGCGCGCGCGTAGCCGGAGGAGAGGGCGTTCCAGCCGTTGACGAGTCCCGCGTCGACCTCGACGGTGTCGGTGGCGCGCCAGTGGGCGAGGCCGCCCCAGTGGGTGAACGGTCCGGCGAATTGGTAGCTGTAGGACTTGGTGTAGAAGAAGTTGCCGACCGCGGGGAGGCCCTCGTAGCCCACGATGGAATAGAAGTGGCCGAGCTTGAGGCTGAGATCCTCGCTCCCGGCGGTGGCGAAGAGTTGCGGCATCGCCAGGCCGTAATACTCGCCGCTGTTCCAGTCGCCGCGGCCGCTGGGGCTCACTTCCCATCCGGTCGACTGGGCGAGGAGGAAGTCCTCGCCCCAGATGAGGTCGGCGCGCCCGCCGACGCCCCAGGTGCCGTCCTGGGGCAGGGTGCGCTCGCCGACGAGGTACAGCTGGTTGAGCATCGGCTCGTTGGCCCGGTCGACGGCGTTGTACGGTCCGTTGAACTTGCTCGCCGGGTTGGCGAAGTTCCCCATGAAGCCGCCGTCGATCCAGCCGAACACGCCGGCGCGTTCGGGCTCGCCGAAGAGGTACCACTCCTGCCCCGAGGGGATGACGCCCCCGGACACCGGATCGGTGAGACGGGGATCGAAGCGCTCGAAGGCCCCCACCTGCCCGGCGCCGGCGATGAACTCGCCTTCCTGCGCTGCGGCCCTCGGAGCCACGAGCCCCGCCACCAACGCCGCCATCGCGAGCCGCCGTCGCAGCGTCGTCATCGCCTGCCTCCGGGATGTGCGACGGTCTACCGCCGCCGTCGCCCGCCGTTGGAGCATCGGCCCGCGCCGCCCCGTCGCCGGAGTCGGGCGCCCCGCCCCCACATCCCCCGGTCGCTTTTCCCCGCCCGCCGGCTCCACGCCGCCGCCGCGGAGCCCTGCGTCACCCCGGCCGTCACGGTCGCCCGCCGGCGTCCGTCCCGGCCGCCCGCCCCGGCAAGGGGCGGCGACCCTGCGGCCCTCGCCGTGCCCGGCCCGCGTTGCCGCGGTCCGCGTCTCAAGCGCCCCGCGCGGCCGTCCCGATGGTGTATGGCGTCCGACCGACCGCACCCCGGCGCCCCCACGCCATGCCCCGCCGCTTTGCTCCCGCAGCCCTGATGCTTCTCGCGGCGTTCGCGGCCGCCCCCGGCCCGCGTCCGGCGGCGGCCCAGCCAGCCGGGGGGGAGCGGCGCGAGCTCGAGACCGACCGCGACACCTACACCTTCGCCCCCACCACCGCCGGCCCCGGCCTCACGATCGGCGAGCTGTCCTACTCCTTCATCGACAACCGCTCCGGCCCCGAGGCCCACAGCCTCCCGGAGCTGCTCGTGCGCCGCGGCATCGGCGAGCGCTTCGAGCTGCGGGCCGGATTCAACTACGAGGCGGGGGGGCCGGGCCTCGTGTCCGGCTCCGAGCTCGGCGGCGAGGATCTGATCGCGGAGTACGAGAGCCGCGTCCTCTACGGCGCGAAGGTGGAGACGAGCGACCAGGCCGGGTGGGTGCCGACATCGGCCTTCATCGTCCAGGGATTCACGCCGGTCTACGGCCCGTCGACGCGCTCCACGATGATGCTCGGCGAGGCCTGGGCCTGGCGCTTCGACAACGGCTGGGAGTGGCGCTCCGCGATGCGTTACGGCACCGGCTTCGAGGAGCACGACGCCTTCGAGCAGTGGTCGCCGTCGACCACGCTGAGGATCCCCGTCGGCGAGCGCTGGAACGTCCACGCCGAGTACTTCGGAATCCTCTCGGCGGGGAAGGAGAAGCCGATCGACCTGCAGTACGGCAGCCTCGGCGGCCACGTGCTCATCACCGAGGATCTCGAGCTCGGCCTCCGCGTCGGCTGGGGGCTCAACGACTCCTCGCCGAACGTCTTCTCGAACCTCGGCCTGGGCATGCGCTTCTGAGGGCGTGGCGGGCCACCGGCCCGCCACGTGCGGGTTTTGTCGGGAATTGCATGGCGGCTCCGGTGCCCGGCGGGCATAAGGGGTCGCCGGTGCGCATCGCCCCGCCCGCCCTTCCCGGAATGTCGCCATGCAGCGATTCATGCTCCGCCCGCTCCCCGTCGTCCTCCTGCTCCTCGCGGCCGTCGGCGTCGCCGGCCCCGCGGTCGCCCAGACGGCCAAGCGCCCCAACATCCTCGTCATCTGGGGCGACGACATCGGGCAGTTCAACGTCGGGTCGTACAACCTCGGCATGATGGGCTACCGGACGCCCAACATCGACCGCATCGCCCGCGAGGGCGCCCTGTTCACCGACTGGTACGGCCAGCAGAGCTGCACGGCCGGGCGCGCCGCCTTCATCACCGGCCAGTCGCCGATCCGCACCGGCCTCACGAAGGTCGGCCTCCCGGGGGCCCCCGAGGGGATGCGCGCCGAGGATCCCACCATCGCCACGGTGCTCCGGGCGCGCGGCTACGCCACCGGGCAGTTCGGCAAGAACCACCTCGGCGACCGCGACGAGATGCTCCCCACGGCGCACGGTTTCGACGAGTTCTTCGGCAACCTCTACCACCTCAACGCCGAGGAGGAGCCGGAGCACCCCGACTACCCGAAGGACCCCGCCTTCCGCGAGCGTTTCGGGCCGCGCGGCGTGATCCATTCCTTCGCCGACGGCCGCATCACCGACACCGGGCCCCTCACGCGCAAGCGCATGGAGACGATCGACGAGGAGGTCAACGAGAAGGCCTTCGCGTTCATGGAGAAGTCGAAGGCCTCCGGCAAGCCCTTCTTCCTCTGGTGGAACTCCACCAAGATGCACATCTTCACCCACCTCGCCGCGGACGCGGCCGGCAAGACCGGCCTGGGCATCTACGCCGACGGCATGGTCGAGCACGACCGGCAGGTGGGCCTGCTGCTGGAGAAGCTCGACGAACTCGGCCTCGCCGAGGACACGATCGTGATGTACTCCACCGACAACGGCGCCGAGGCCTTCACCTGGCCCGACGGCGGCACGACGATGTTCCGCGGCGAGAAGAACACGCAGTGGGAGGGGGGCTACCGTGTCCCCTGCGCGATCCGTTGGCCGGGAGTCATCGCCCCGGGCACCGTGATCAACGACATCGGCGCCCACGAGGACATGTTCGCCACCCTCTGCGGCGCCGCCGGCGACACGACCGTCGTCGCGGATCTCCGCAAGGGCCGGAAGATCGGCGACCGCACCTACAAGGTCCACCTCGACGGCCACGACCTCGGCCCGGCGCTCCGCGGCGAGGCCGAGTGGCCGCGCAAGGATTTCATCTACTGGACCGACGACGGCAGCGTGGCCGCCCTCCGCTACGGCAACTGGAAGGCCACGTTCCTCGAGCAGCCCGCCCACGGGATGCACGTCTGGCAGCGGCCCTTCGTCGAGCTCCGCGCGCCGATCCTCGTGAACCTCCGCATGGATCCCTTCGAGCTCGCGCAGGAGATCGGGATGGACTACCAGCGCTGGTATCTCGAGCACATGTTCATGATCGCCCCGGCCGCCGCGCACGTGGGGGAGTGGCTGCAGAGCTTCAGGGAATTCCCGCCGCGGCAGAAGCCCGGCAGCTTCAATCTCGAGCGGGTCATGGAGGCGGTCACCGCCCCCCAGGGCCGCGGCAACTGACGCCCTCGCCGCGGGCCGCGGCGAGGGTGCTCGAGGGGGGCTCGCCGAAGTGGGCCCGGTAGCGCCCCGCGAAGCGTCCGAATTCCCAGATCCCGAGCCCGGCGAGGATCCCGGTCACGCCCTCGGCCGCGTCCGGGGGGCAGCGCAGCCGGCGGCGTGCGGCGTGGAGCGCCCGGAGGAGCAAATACTCCTTCGTGGTCGTCCCCACCGTCTCGCGCACCACGCGCTGGAGCGTGCGCTCGTGGACGCCGAGGGCGGCGGCGAGCGCGGCCGGCGAGAGGATCGCCGTCGAGGATCCCTCGAGGAGCGCCATCATCCGGCCGAGGAGGTCCATCCGGTCGATCTTCGGCCTCCCCGCCGGCGCCGCCCGCGGCGTCCCGG
>CAISKG010000246.1 GCA_903885855.1 uncultured Planctomycetaceae bacterium | reverse complement strand
GGGTCGGGGATCGTCTCGGCGGATCGACAGGCACGGGCATCGGGGCCACTCCGGGCACGCTCCCCATCATCGTACGCCGCGGTCAGGCCGGCGGAGGCTCGTTCCCCCGCCGCCCCGCCGGGGCCAGCGAGCCCCATCCGAACCAGACCGCCGCGAGGAGGGCGTAGGCCGCCGCCAGTTCGATCGGCCCGCATCCGGGGGGCGCGGGTTCGTCGGAAATCTGCCAGGGGAGGAAGAGACGGCCGTCGGGAAAGGGGGAGTGGATCACCCCGACGAGCGACAGCCCGGCGGCGGCCAGGGCCCAGCCGGCCGCCTGCCAGAGGCGCCGGTCGACGAGGGCCGCGGTCATCCCCGCCCACAGCAGGCTCGTGACGATGAATCCGGCCGCGAGGACGCGGATCACGCCCAGTTCCGCCGCCAGCGCCGCGCCCGGCGTGGCCCCGGCGGCGAGGAGCTTGTCGGCCTCGAGCGTGACCAGCGCCGCCAGCGCCGGCACGCAGGCGATCGCCACCGCCGGGAAGTGGCGCACGGGTGTGGCGTGAAAACTCTGCGCGGTGATCTCCAGCCCGATGAAGACCAGGATCGGATACACCGCCGCCGGCGGGATCGCCTGGTAGAGGTAGGCGAACGTGCCCGTGACGCCGGCCAGCCCGATGACCAGCGCCGTCGCCAACGTGTAGGCCGCGCGGCCCCCCATCGCCTTGTAGGCCGGGTGGCCGATGTACGGGGTCGACTGGATGATCCCGCCGCAGGCGCCGGCGACGATCGTGGCCACCGCCTCGACGCCGATGACGGAACCGGTGTCGTATTCGTCCCCCGAGGCGGCGGCGCTCTCGGTGCAGTCGATCCCCCCCACCACCGTGCCCAGCGCGAAGGGGATGACGATCGGCAGGTAGCGGACGGTGTCGGGCCAGGCCTCGAGCCACTCCCAGCGCAGGGCCGCGAGCCAGCCGGCGGGCCACAGCGCGGCGGCCGGGTCGGCCAGCGCCGCATGGGGCGTGGGCTCGATCCATCCCGCCGCGGTGCCGGCCAGGTGGATCGCCCACCCCACGGCCAGTGCCGCCGCCGCCCCTGGAACGCCCCCCGGCAGGCGGATGCCCGCGGTCAGCGAGGCGAGGATGATTCCCAGCGACACCATCCCCACCGCCGGCGAGCGAACGATGTCCACCAGCGGCAGGAAGGTGATCAGCACCAGCGCCACCGCGGTGAGGCTCCCCAGCAGCCCGGCCCGCGGCACCAGCCGACGGAGCCGATCGGCCACGGAGGCGCAGGCGAGTTTGAAGATCCCGCTGGCCACGATCGCGCACATGCCCACGTGCCAGGCGTGCCGCGCGGCGGCCGTGACCGCCTCCGGAGGCGCGTCGGCGGCGCCGCGGGCGGCGACGAACGCCGGACCGATCACGAAGAACACCATCCCGAAGGTGCTCGGGGTGTCGAGGCCCAGCGGCATGGCGGTGACGTCGCTGCGGCCGGTGCGGCGGGCCAGACGCAGGGCGAGCCACGTGAACAGCAGGTCGCCCACCACCACGCCGATCGCCGTGCCGGGCACGAAGTGCGCCAGGGCGAAATCGGCGGGGTAGCCGAACACCGTCGCCAGGAGCGAGACGGCCAGGACGAGGTCGGCCAGGTTGTCGAGGGCCAGGCCGAAGAAGGCGTTGACGTCGCCCGGGGCCGCCCAGCCGCCGCGGGGGGGCGGGAGCGGGCCCGAGCGGGCCGGCGACGGTGCGGCTGGGGGGGGGCTGGCGGCCATCGGGGGCACGGTCTGGGCGGTGCGCCACCTCCCGCCCCGGGGACCGGGCAGGGGGGCTGGATGCCGGTGCGGCGCGTGGCGGGCCTTTTCCCCGGGGCCCGACTATACTCAAACCCGCTCGGGGGATGGGGTTTGCCCCCGGTTTTCCCCGGACGATCGCCCGGTCGGGGCTTTTTCTTCCGGACCGTCGAACCCCGCCTCCGCACGCGGCGTAGTGCCGAATGGTTGCACACGATTCCCATCCCCGAGCCGGAGAGACTCCAGCCGCGTGCCGCGACGGTGGCCCCACGTCCGCAATCGACCCGCTCGCGGCGGGCTCGGGCGGAGGGGTGATCGTCGAGAGCGCGGCGGGGTCGGGCCGTGCGGACGGCGCCCACGGCGCCGCCCGCAGCGGGGGCGGTGGGTCGGGCTCGCCCAGCGACGAGGAACTGCTCGGTCGGTTCCGCGCCGCCGGTGACGAGTCGGCCTTCGAATCGCTCGTGCACCGCTACGAGCAGGAGTTGTTCAGTTACCTCCGCCGCTATCTCGGCAACGCCGAGATGGCCGAGGATGTGTTCCAGGCGACCTTCCTGCAGGTCCATCTCAAGAAGGAGGGATTCGACGAGGGCCGACGGTTCCGACCGTGGCTCTACACGATCGCCACGAACCAGGCCATCGACGCCCAGCGTCGCAACCGCCGCCACCGCATGGTCAGCCTCGACCAGCGCACCGGCGGCGAGGACGACGTGGGGACGCTGGTGGAGATGCTCGCGGGCCGTGACCAGACCGCCGACGAGAGGATGGCGGGGGAAGAGGCGAAGGAGTGGGTGCGGGCGGCGGTCGACGACCTGCCCGACATCCTCAAAAGCGCGCTCGTCCTCGTCTATCACCAGGGGATGAAGTACCGCGAGGCGGCGGACGTCCTCGGGATCCCGGTGGGCACGGTGAAGAGCAGACTCCATTCGGCGCTGTTGAAGCTCAACGAATCCTGGGAGCAGGGCGGGAAAAGTCTCTAGAGGCAGGCGTGACCGGCGCGTGGCGGCGGGGCGTCGGATGGAACGCGAAACCGAGAGCACACACCATGCGAAACGATCTGGTCGGCTTCCTCTTGGGAGCCCTGGAAGCGGACGAGGCCAAACGCGTCGAGGAGTCCCTCGACGATCCGCAGCGCGGGCCGGGGCTCCGCAGCGACCTCCTCCGGCTGCAGCGGGCGCTCGAACCCCTCTCCGCCGACCGGGCGCCGTTCGCGGCGCCCGCGGGACTCGCCTCCCGCACGCTGCGCGGCGTCGCCGCCACCCGCGGGGCCGCCGAGCGGGCCGCGG
>CAISKG010000245.1 GCA_903885855.1 uncultured Planctomycetaceae bacterium | reverse complement strand
GTGCGGGCGACATGGATCGCCGCGGCCAGCGGCGTGCCGGCCGGGAGGATGAAGTTCTTGAGCGGCTCGAGCTCTTCCTCGTGACGGTCGATCTCGGCCTCGATGGCCGCGACGTGGGCCTCGGTGATCCGCTCGTCGGCCGGCCCGGGCGTGGCGAGCTGGGCGCCCAGGTCGAAGAGTTCGTTCTGGATGCGGCGGAGCAGGGGATCGAAGGTGGCGGCCGGAGCATGCGTGCGGACGATCCCGAGTTCGCTGTTGAGTTCGTCCACGGTCCCGAAGGCCTCGATGCGGGCGTGGTCCTTGCGCACGCGGGGCCCGCCGAAGAGGCCGGTCTCGCCGGCGTCGCCCGTCTTCGTGTAGATCTTCATCGCCGCGTGCCTCCTGCGGTGCCCGATCCTCGACGTATACTGCGGGGCATGACCGATTCCTGCAACTTCCGTTTCGTCGCGGCGTTCCTCGCGGCCCTCGTCGGCGCGGCGGCCGGTGTCCGAGCGGAGTCGATCGAGGGTCGGTTTCTGTCGCCGCCGGTACAGGTCACCGAGGGCATGCCCAAGGCGGGCGAGGGCTACTTCGCCCCCGACGGCCGCTCGATCTGCTACCAGGGGGTGCCGCGTGGCTATCCCTTCTATCAGATCTACGTCCAGCCCTTCGACGCCGCCGAGCCGCGTCCCATGACGTCCACGCGGGTCAGCCCCGGCCGCGGGCGCACCACCTGCAGCTGGTTCACCCCCCGACGGCGGCCGGCTGCTCTTCGCCTCGAGCCATCCCGATCCGGCGATGGACGCCACCGAGGCCGCCGCGCGGGCGCAGGCCGAGGAGGATGCGCGGAGCGGACGCCGGCGCCGCTACCAGTGGGATTTCGATCCCTGCATGGATCTCTTCACGGCGCTGCCCGACGGCAGCGACCTGCGCCGGCTCACCGACACCCCCGGCTACGACGCCGAGTGCTCCTTCTCCCCCGACGGCCGCCGGCTGCTGTTCGTCAGCGACCGCGACGGCGACCCCGACGTCTACGTCGCCGACGCCGACGGCTCGAACGTGGTGCAGCTCACCGACGCCCCCGGCTACGACGGCGGCCCCTTCTTCTCGCCCGACGGGGAGTGGATCTGCTACCGCACCGACCGGCTGGAGAAGGACCTCCTCCAGGTGCACGTGATGCGTGCCGATGGCAGCGGCGACGTCGCGGTGACCTCCGGCAACGGCGTGCGCTGGGCCCCCTACTGGCATCCGTCGCGGCCCTGGCTGATGTGGACCGGGGCCGACCATGGCGACGGCACCACGCGCCCCAACTATGACGTCTGGATCGCGCGGTACGAGGCGGGCGCCGACGGCATCCGCTTCGGCGAGCCGCTGCGGATCACCGACCATCCGGGCGCCGATGTGCTTCCGGTCTTCTCGCCCGACGGCTCGCTCCTGATGTGGACGGCCAGCCGTGGCGGCGAGCGGGCGCCGAGCCAATTGTGGGTCTCGCGGGTCGACCTCGAGGCGATCGAACGGGATCTGCCGGCGCTGCCCGCGGGGGGCTGAATCCGGTGTGCGGGGAGGATGGCGATGACAGCGACACGCGGGGCGGTGGCACGGCCGGTGGCGATGGTGGGGGGCGGCCAGATGGCGCTGGCCCTCGCCGAGGGCTTCTGCCGGCGCGGCCTGCTCGCCGCGGATGAGATCGTCGTCCACGATCCCGCCCCGGCCGCGCGCGAGCGGCTGGCGGCGCGGGTGCCCGGGATCCGCTTCGCCGACGGCCCGGCCGAGGCCGTACGCGGGGCCGAACTGGTGTTTCTGGCGGTCAAGCCGCAGCAGGCCGAGGGCGCCTGCCGGGCCTTCGCCGCGGCGCTCGCCCCCGGCGCCACGGTGGTCTCGATCGCGGCGGGCATCACGATCGACACCCTGGCCGGGTGGCTCGGCACGCGGCGCGTGGTGCGCGTGATGCCCAACACACCCTGCCTGGTGGGCCGCGGCGTGTCGGCCTGGTCGCGCGGCGCCGAGGTGACCGACGCCGCCGCCGCGGCGACGGCGGCGCTCTTGGAGTCGGTCGGCTCCGCCCACGAGGTGCCCGAGTCGCTCCTCGACGCCGTGACCGGCGTCTCGGGGTCCGGTCCGGCCTACGTGGCGCTGGTGATCGAGGCCCTGGCCGACGGGGGCGTGCTCGAGGGGCTGCCGCGGGCGTTGGCGCTCGACCTGGCGGTGGCGACGGTGGCGGGCACGGGCGACCTGGTCGCCCAGGGGGGCGAGCACCCGGCCGTGATCCGCGAACGCGTGGCGAGCCCCGGCGGCACGACGATCGCGGCGCTGGCGGTGCTCGAGGCACGCGGCGTCCGCGGGGCGTTCATCGACGCGGTGCGGGCCTCGGCGGCGCGGGCCCGCGAACTGGGCCGGCCGCGGCCGGGCTGACCCCGTTCAGCCGCGCTTCTTCTTCGCCGGCTTCTTCTTGGCGGCTTTCTTCGTGCCGGCCTTCGGGGCGGCGGCCTTCTTGCCCGACGCCTTCTTGACGCCGGCGCGCTTCTTGGTGGACGAGCCGAAGATCTGGCTCCAGCCGTCGGCGTACTTGGCATTCGATCCGACGCGGATGATGGACATCGCTGACTCTCCGGGATGGTTCGCGTGGCGGCGGCGCCGGGCAGGGCGCCCTCGCACGACCACCGGGTGTTCGTAGCGGATTCCCCGGCGCCGGGTCAACCGCCAGACGACGCCCCCGGACCATCGGCGCCACGGCGCGGGGCGTCGCACTGGATCTCGAGCCACACCCGCACGAGCGACCGGGGGAGGTCGGCCCGGCCGCCGCGCGGCGTGGGCGACGCGACGAGCGGGAGACACAGCACGTTGCGCGGCAGGAGCGCCGCGGTCACGTCGCAGGCGGCCAGTGTCGTGCCCGCCCCGGCCGCCAGCGCCGCCGCCGCGGGGAGATCGCCGAGCGGGCGGCCGTTGAGCGTGGCGCGGGCGACCATGCCCGCACCGGGCCCCGCCGCCGCGGCCCCGGCGCCGCCGTGGCCGGCTGCCACGACCAGCACGACGCGCTCCCCCGCGGGGAGCTCGGCGGGGCGCCCGAAGCGGCGCGACCAGGCGTCCGCGCCGGCGTCGGCATCGGCCCGGGGCGCCTCCCAGGCGGCCTCCAGCCCGATGCGGTGGCGGAGGATGGGGGAGGAGGCTTCCAGAAGGGCGTGTCCGGGAGGTCGTGTCGGGGCGGGGGACGGATATACTTCGGCGGCGGTGAGCCGAGCGGAACTCGGCGGCCGCCCCATGATGATCCCGTTCCGCAAGGAAATGAAGGAGCCCCCGCCGATGGCAGGACACGCCCTGGAGTTCACCGACGCCAATTTCCAGCAGGAAGTGCTCGATTCCGAGCTCCCGGTGCTGGTCGATTTCTGGGCCCCGTGGTGCGGCCCCTGCCGGATGATCGGGCCGGTGATCGAGGAGCTGGCCTCCGAGAATCAGGGCACCTGCAAGGTGGGCAAGGTGAACGTCGACGAGAACGGCGGCGTGGCGATGCAGTTCGGCGTGTCGAGCATCCCGGCGCTGATGATCTTCAAGGGGGGCCGGCTGGTGCAGCAGTTCGTCGGCGTGACCCAGAAGCCGCGCCTGCAGCAGGCGATCGACGAGGCCAAGGGCTGATCCACGACCCGCCGGGCGCCTGCCGCTCGCGCGATGGGTGCCGGCCGCTCCGCGCAGGGAGTCGGCCGGCACCGTCGCGAACCGCCCGGCCGGAGGATGGCCGGAGCGGGGAATGTCGGGGAATGACGGGGCGAGGCGGCCGCAGCCGGCCGCGGGGCCTCAGTGGAAGGCGGGCTCGAGCACCTGCCCGGCGAACGACTCGTCGCCGGCCCCGACGCCGACCAGTTCGGGCGCCACCGCGTCGCCGTCGGGCCGGAGCCCGAGCCGCTCGAGCTGGCCGTCGGCCACGAAGCCGGCGAGGGCCCTGTTGAAGCCGGGCTGCCGCAGCTTCTCCACCGCCTTGGCCTCGATCTGCCGCACGCGTTCGCGCGTCACGCTGAAGATCGTCCCCACCTCCTCGAGCGTGTAGGCGTAGCCGTCGGCGAGGCCGAAGCGGAGGCGGATGATCTCCCGTTCGCGGTAGGTGAGGGTGTCGAGGACGGAGCGGATCGAGTCCTTGAGCGCCTGCTGGTGGACGCCGCGCAGCGGATCCTCCTCGCGCGGATCGCGGACGAAGTCGCCGTAGCCGGCCTCCTCCCCCTCGCCGAGCGGCTGGTCGAGCGACACCGGCTGCCGCGACATCCGCCACACGCAGGTCGTCTCCTCGATCGACAGCCCGGAGCGCTCGGCGAGCTCGGCGACGGTGGCCTCGCGGCCGTACTGCTGGCGGAAGGCCCGGGCGACGTTGCGCAGCTTCGTCATCGTGTCGATCATGTGCACCGGAACGCGGATGGTGCGGCTCTGGTCGGCGATGGCCCGGGTGATCGCCTGGCGGATCCACCACGTGGCGTAGGTCGAGAACTTGAATCCGCGCGCGTGCTCGAACTTGTCGACGGCGCGCATCAGGCCCGAATTGCCCTCCTGGATGAGGTCGAGGAACGACAGCCCGCGGTTGCGGTAGCGCTTGGCGATCGACACCACCAGCCGCAGGTTGCCCGCGGCCAGGTCGCGTTTGGCGGCGTCGTACTCCCCCTGCAGGTGCTCGAGCCGCTCCAGCCGGCGGCGCAGGGTGCAGCGGCTCTCGCGGGCCGACACCAAGAGCGCCCGCCGGCGGCCGCGGAGTTCGGCGTGCAGCCGGGCGTCGCGGCCGTGGGGCCCCTCCATCTCGGCCGTCAATTCCTCCACGCGCTGCCCCGCCACGCGCAGCTCCCGCACCAGGGGCATGAGGCGCTGGATGCGGAGATTCATCTCCTCGACCAGCCGCACCGCCTTGCCGCGCAGCCGCACCAGCCGGCGCCACGCCGCCCGGCGGCGATCCATCGGCAGCGCCTTCGACATCGCCGTGCGGAAGAGCCGACGTTTCTCCTCCTCGATCCGCTTGAGCGTGGCGAGATTCGGGCCCAGACGCCGCAGGGCCCGCTTCTTCTCGCGCGTGTTGGTGACGGAGACCTCGATCGTCCGGTCGAGCCGTACCTTGCCGGCCTGAATCTTCTCGAGCAGCTGGATCGCCCCGGAAAGGATCATGTCGTTGGAGAGCAGGGCGTCGCGGAAGCGGCGGCGCCAGCGCTCGATGCGCCGCGCCGAGGAGAGTTCGGTCTCGCGCGACAACAGCGGGATGCCCCCCATCTGCAGCAGGTAGAGCCGCACGGGATCGTCGATGGCGCCGATCCGGCGCGGTGCGGCCGGCTTGGCGGCCACGCGGCGGCGGATGGCGGGAGGGGCTTCGGGGGAGCGGCGCATGGTGTCCTCGCTGGCGGAGTGGACGGGTCGGGAAAACTCCTCCGATGGGGCGATGCATGCCGGATGCCGCGGCCGTGAGGGCGGTCGCCTCCCGGGGCCGAGCCCCGTTTTCCCGGGGGAAAGCGGGCAATCGGGTCCGGGCCGGGGGCCGCGGTGTCGCCGCGGGGCGACACGGGCGACGCGCGGGTGTCGCCCGGATGCGACGCGGCGGGGCGATTCGGTCAAGAAACCCGCGGTGCGGGAACGAAACAGTCCCAGGCGGGTCTCGGGGGTGGACGGATATACTTCGTGCGTCGGCGGCCACGGGGCGCCGGACCGCCCCGGCCCGACCCCTTCCCGCAGGCCCGGGGCCTGGTGACGCATGCCGCTCGTCCCGCTGATCATCCTGGCGCTGGTGTTCCTCGTGGGGGCGGTCGCCCTGGCGATCGGCCACAAGGGATGGCACTGGGCGACGGTCACCGCCGCCTGGCTGGTGCTGCTCACCTCCATCGGGGCCTTCTTCCTCGTGGGGATGGTGGGGAAGCGCGAGCAGGAGTGGCGGCAACTCGTGGGGGCCTACCAGGGCTCGATCGCCCGCGAGCGCGACGCGTTGGTGCCGCAGGGAGGCAGGGCGCTGCGCCCCGATGCCTCGCTCAAGTCGCTGGCGACGCTCGAGGACGAGCGCGACCGGTGGACCCGGGTCCGCGACCGGATCAACACCTGGCGCGGACGCCACTGGGATGACGCCCTGTTCGTCCCGCCGGCGGACGGCCGCCCGGGCTCGGTGACGATCAACGGGCTCGAAAATTCGACGATCCACCCCGGGGCGGAGTTCTATCTGTTCGACGCCACCCCGATCGAGCAGGGGGGCCGCTTCCTGGGGGCGTTCCGGGTCGAGACGGTCGACAAGAACGTCTTCGCGGTGTCGGCGATCTCGGCGCCCGACGCCGCCGACCAGAAGGCCCTCGCCCAGCCGCGCGACGGCAAGGTCATCGTCTACGAGGACCTGCCGGTGGACCGGTCGTTCGCCTTCTACCGCACGCCCGTTCCGGCGGCGCCGGCCGACGGCGCCACCGACGCTCCCGCCCCGCCGCCCGCCGCGACCGACGACGCCGTCCCGCCGGCGGCGAAGAGCGATCCCGAGGCGATGCTCCGCCACCTCGAACGCAAGCTCGAGGAGCTGCGCCTCCACGAGACGGCGCTGGGCGGAGCCGCGGCGCCCGCCGATCCCGCAGCGGATCCCGCCGCCGACCCGGCCGCGGATCCCGCCGCCGGCACCGTGGCGGCGGATGGCGGGCCGGCCCCGGGCGTGACGGCCACCGTGCCCGATCCGGCCCTCTCCGAGACGCCGCCGCTGGGGGTGCGCTGGGCGCGGGTGGTGTTCGCCAAGCCCTTCGACTACACCTGGCCCGACGGGAGCATGACCAGCTTCGCCGCCGGCGAGGTGCTGCCGGCGCTGCCGGCCGATCAGGTGGCGCTGCTCCGCGAGCGCGGCGCCGACTTCACCTCCACCTGGTCGATCCCGCCGGGGCTGTACTGGGCCAAGGTGGCGTTCCGTCAGGCCCACACGCTCCCGCGGGCGCAGGGCGAGGCGCTGGAATTCGCCGAAGGTGCCAAGGCGACCTTCGATCTGGAGAGCGCCAAGGCGCTGGCGGCGGAGGGGGTGGTGACGATCGAGTCGGTCGTCTTCCGCCGCCCGCTGTCCGACGGCAACGTGGCCCTCCGCGGCGCCGGCGTCCAGAACACCGCCGGCCGGCCGCTGGCGATCGACGTCAACGGTCTGGTGGTCATCCGGCGGATCCTCGAGGAGGAGAAGCGGGCCATCGACTCCTCGATCGCGCAGCTGCGCAACGCCAAGGAGAGCACCGAGAGCGAGATCGCCCTCCGCAAGGAGGAGGCCGGAGAACTCGAGGACGACCTGGGCCACTGGGCGACCGACGTGGCGGAGTCGCAGCGCACGGCCGACGCCTTCGCCGCCCGTGTCACCGCGGCACGCCGCGAACTGGCCGGCCTGGAGACCGCGATCGTCGCCCTGGGGCGCGAGTTCACGGCCGGCACCGCGGCGCTCGTCGAGGCGATCGATCAGGCCGCCCCGCCCCCGTCGAATCCGCCGCTGCCGGCCGCCGCGGCCCGCTAGCTGCCCCGTGGAAAGAGTCATCGACGACCTTTTTCCACCGTTGGGCACCCTGCAAAGCCAAGGTTTTTCAGGTTTGCCGACCGCCGCATCCGACTGCGGGTGACGCCGCCCGGAGCGGAGCCACTCTCCCCCCGGCCACGCCTCGGGTAGACTTCCCTCCCGCCGCGTCGGCACCCGCCCCCGTCGAGCCCCCCCATGGCCCGCTCCGCAGCCCTTCCCGCCACGTCCCACGCCGACGCCGCCCGCGCGGCCACCTCCGCCCACCTCCGCAAGGCGGTGCATCACCACAAGGCCACCAGCCGGCGGGGGATGCTCGAGCGGATGTTCACGCTCTGGTTCAAGGGGTTCGTCTACAACCAGATCTGGGAGGATCCCCGCGTCGACGCCCAGGCCCTGGGGCTGGGGGCCCATTCGCGGATCCTCACCATCTCCAGCGGCGGCTGCAACGTCCTCAACTATCTCGTCCACCGCCCCGAGCGGATCGTGGCGGTCGATCTCAACGCCAACCACATGGCGCTGACGCGCCTCAAACTGGCGGCCCTCGAACACCTCCCCGACTACGAGTCCTTCTACCGCTTCTTCGGCTTCGGCAAGCACCCGGAGAACCTCACCAACTACCAGCGCTACATCCGCGATCACCTCGACCCGATGACGCGCTCCTTCTGGGAGACGAGCGACTGGCCGGGCAACCGCGTGGGGCCGAAGCGCATCAGCTACTTCCGCCGGGGCCTCTACGACCAGGCGAAGCTGGGGCAGTTCTTCCGCGTCACGCACGGCATCGCCAAGGCGATGCGGCGCGACCCGGCCAAGCTTCTGGCGGCCCGGTCCGTCGCCGAGCAGGAGCGGATCTTCGACGAGCTTTTCGACCCGCTGTTCCGCAACCGGATCGTGCGCTTCTTCGGGCGCCAGCCGGTGGCCGTCTACAGCCTGGGCATCCCACCCAGCCAGCACAAGGCGATGCTCGACGAGCACGAAAACGACGGCGCCCGGCTCTTCGACATGTACCGCGACCGGGTGCGCCGCCTGGCCTGCGGCTTCCCGCTCGACGACAACTACTTCGCCTGGCAGGCCTTCGGGCGGCGCTACGACCACGAAGGCCGCCGGGCGCTGCCCGACTACCTCAAGCGGGAGAACTACGACACGATCAAGCCGCTGGTGGGGCGCGTCGAGACGCACGTGGCGTCGCTCGGCGATTACCTGCGGAGCGAGTCGCGGGGCGGGCTCAACGCCTTCATCCTCCTCGACAGCCAGGATTGGATGCCGCCGCCGGTGATCGACGAGTTGTGGACGCTCATCGGCCGCGTGGGCGGGCCGGGGACGCGCGTCATCTTCCGCACCGCCGGCGAGCTGTCGCCGGTGGAGAAGGCGCTCTCGCCCGAGACGCGGGGGCTCTACGAGTACGAGCAGCAGCGTGCCCGGGAGTTGCACCTGCAGGACCGCTCCGCGATCTACGGGATGTTCCACCTCTACCGGTTCTCCGACGAGGGGGAGCGGCTCGCCGCGGCCGGCACCGACGCCGCGCGGGGCGGGGCATGAGCGGCGCCGCGGGCGGCGACCGACCGCCATCGGCCCCGCGTGGGCCCCGGTCGTCGTCGAGCAACCCCGGCCGCGTCGCCTCCGACCAGGCCGCGGCCATGGACCGGATGTACCGGCTCACGCGCCATGTCTACGACGTGACGCGGGCCTACTACCTGCTCGGCCGCGACCGTCTCCTCGAGCGGATCACGACCGGGCCGGAGACGGCCACGCTCGAGGTGGGCTGCGGCACCGCCCGCAACCTCCTGCGCCTCGCGCGGCGGCGCGAGCCCGGAAAGCTCTACGGCCTCGACGCCTCGCACGAGATGCTCGTCACCGCCGAGGCCAACGTGCGGCGGGCGGCCGGCCGCGACGGGAAGGCGCCGGAGATCGTCCTCCGCCAGGGGCTCGCCGAGGAGCTCGACGCGCGGCGGACGTTCGGCCGGGCGGAGCCCTTCGACACGATCTTCTTCTCCTACTGCCTGTCGATGGTGCCCACCTGGCCGGGGGCGATCGAGGCGGCCCTGGCGAACCTGCGCCCGGGCGGCGAGATGCTGATCGTCGACTTCTGGGACCAGAAGGACCTGCCGGGCCTGTTCGCCGCCGGCCTGAAGCGCTGGCTGGCACTGTTCCACGTGCACTACCGCCCCGAGGTGCACGACGCCCTGGTGGATCTCGGCAGGAGCGGCCGGGCCGATGTGAGCGTGGAGTCGGTGGCTCGGCGCTACGCCTACATCGCCAGGGTGCGCACGCACGCCGCCTGACGGCCACGGCCGCCGACGGCGCACGCCCGGGCCGACGACGGGCTTACGCCCGGGCCGACGACGGGCTCGCGCCCGGCCCGCCCCCGATCAGGGGAGGAGGAACACGAGCCCGGTGACGGTGGCGGCCTGCGTGGCGAAGCCGCGGGCGCTGTAGGGCACCGCCGGCACCGTCCAGGGAGCGCAGCTGCCGGGCCGGTAGTAGCCCAGCGGATAGACGCACTCCCACGGCGCCTGCATGCCGGCCTTGTAGGGGAGGATCGGCAGGGTGACGAAGAAGTGGGCCCCGGCGATGAAGGGGTCGAGGAACATCCCGCGCGAGTGGCCGTAGCGCTCGAGCTCCCAGTCCTCGAAGTACAGCGGCTTGTGGCAGTACCCGGCCGCCTTCCAGGTCATGGTGGTGGAGGCGAAGCGGCGCGGCTGGAAGGTGTCCCCCTCGAGGTAGCACTCGCAGGGGTAGTCGTTGCCGGGGCGGCCGCCGACGCGGATGTCGAGGTCGACCGAGGCGATGTCGTCGTCTCGGAGAAACTTCCGGGCTTCGTCGCAGGCCTTGGACGACTCGGCGCAGGGCTCGCGGCGGGCGAGGTCGCGACGGGCGGCGCCGCGGTCGGCGGGGCGTGGCCGGGAGCCGCCGCGGCCGGCGTCGTCGCCGGCGGACGGGCGGCGGCGCG
>CAISKG010000244.1 GCA_903885855.1 uncultured Planctomycetaceae bacterium | reverse complement strand
TTCCGAGCGGCGCTGGCCGTTCTCGATCGCGGCGAAGCCCGGTGTCAGCATCGTCACCACCGGCCCGCTCGACCGGAGATCGGCCTCGGCTTCCTCGGCCGCCTTCCACCAGGCGATGCCCGCCCGTTGGTCGGGTGTGACGCGCGACACGGCGAGATCCTCGAAGCGCCGCATCTGCCGGCGGATCGTGGCGACGTCGGCCTGCAGGAAGAAGACGCGGTAGGCGGCCGGAGGCACACGATTCCATCCCGCCTCGAGCGGTTCGTTCGGCCCGAGTTCGCGTAACTGCTCGGCCACGTCGAGCCGCGACCGTGCCAAGTCGGCGGCGAACGTGAGATACATCGCCTCTTCGCCGAGCAGCGGCACGAGCAGGCCGGGCGGCGGCGCGGCCATGTCGGCCAGGGCCGGATCGTCGAGGAGCGGCAGGTCATCGGGCCCGAGCAGCGGCAGCACCTCGCCGAGCGTGTCGCAGGCCATGCGCCGGAGATTGAGCGCGACCAGGTGCGTGACGAGGCAGGGCTCGGCGGCGTGCGCAGCGAGGCGATGGAGGCGGATCGTGTCGGCGAGGGCGTCGCGACCGCGGCCCTCCGCGGCGGCCCTCCTGGCGGCGAGGGCCAGCAGGCGGCCCTCGTCGCGGAGGCTCTGGACCTCCGGCAGCAGCGTGGAAAACGTCACGCGCGACCAGTCGCGGTCGAACCGGCAGCTGTCGAGTTCCGCGGCGCGCCGCACGAGGTCGAGCGTGTCGGCATGGCGGGCGAGCAGGTCGCCGGCGGCGGGGCCGGCGGCGTCGGGGTTCGCGAGCGGGGAGTCGGGCCCCTCAAGTGCGCGATCGGCGGCCAGGAGCGAGGCGGCGTGGCGGTGGAGGGCCGCGGCGCTCGTCGTGCCGCGGGTGGCCGGGGGCAGGTTCGAGGCGACGATCTTCGCCGCCTCGTCGGCCCAGCGATCCCCCGCGGCCGCCACCGAGCGGTCCTCGATCGAGAAGGCCCCCCACGCGACGAGCGCCGCAAGCGCGCTTGCCCCCGCGAGCGGCCCCGCCGGCCAGTCGAGCGCCGGTGGCGCCAGGCCGGGCGACGCGCGCAGCCCCGCGCGGACGATCCACACTCCGCCCACCAGCGCCGCCGCGACGAGCGACACCGCGACCGGGAAGACGAGCGGATTGGGCAGGCGCGGAGGGAAGGTGAGCCGGGCGGCGAGGATCGCGGGCCAGGCGAGCACCGCGGTCGGCACGATCACGGCCAGGAGGGCCAGGAGCAGCCGGCCCCGGCGCGCCCGGGCCGCCGCGGCGGTGAAGGCCGCCGACCAGCCGAGCGATGCGGCGGCGATCGCGGCGATCAACACGGGAATGGTCATCGGAAGTCTCCTCGGGCGGGATTCCAGGGGGTGCCGGTGCGGAGGACGAGGGCCGAGGGGGCCGCCGGCAGCGGCCCGGTGCGGCGGTGGATCGCCAGCGCGGGGGGCGCGGGGGGCCAGGCGGCGGCGAGCGTCCCGATCGAGGCGACCGAGGCGACCGGCCCGCGCGGCGGTGCAGGTTTCGCCGGCGGGGCGACGAGCGTGCCGAGCCAGGGGCCGACAAGCAGCAGCGCGACGAGCGCGGCGAGCGCCACGATCGCCTCGCGCCAGCGCTCGGCGCGCGGCGGCGGCAGGCGGTCGCGGCAGGCGTCCTCCGGCTCGGCGAGCGCGTCGATCACCCCGCCGAGGACGCGCTCGCGGAGGGGCCGCGGGGGCGGCGCGGGGGCGCGCTCGAGACGCGCGGCCAGCGCCGCCAGATCGGGCGGCAGCCGGGGGGCGTCGTGGCGGGGCGGGCGGGAAGCGGTCATCGAGGCGCTCCGTGGGGGGCCAGCGCGGTGCGGAGGCGATCGAGGGCGTAGCGCCACCGGCTGGCCGCGGTGTTCGGGCTGATGTCGAGCGTGGCGGCGATCTCCGCGAAGGACAGTCCCCCTTCGGTGCGGAGGCGCACGACGTCGCGCTGCTCCGGGGGAAGGCCGCAGAGCGCCTCGGCGAGGGCGTCGTCGGGGAGCGCCGCCGGGGATGCCGCCGGGCCGGCCGGCCCGGCG
>CAISKG010000243.1 GCA_903885855.1 uncultured Planctomycetaceae bacterium | reverse complement strand
GCGTGCTGCGCGGCGGCGCCGGCCGGGGGCAGTGCGGGGCGGCGGCGGCGCACGCGACGGCGCTGACGCTCTACGCCGGCGGCGATGCCGCCGGCGGCGACCGCGAGCTGCTGCAGGCACTGGCGATCCAGCGGGCGCGTTCGCCGCGGTTGTTCCAGGCCGCACGGCTGGCGGAGTCGATCGCCGCCGGCGCGACGAAGCTCTCCGAGCGGCAGGCCGATCAGCTGTTCACGACGATCCTCGCCGATCCCTCGGCGCGCGACTTCGCCGCGGAGCCGCTCGACTGCCTCGCCGTCCTGGCCACGCCGAGGACGGAAGCCTTCGAGACCTGGGAGGCGGTCGCCGGGCGGTGCGGCACCGAGTTGTGGCTGGCCGCCGTGGAGGCGTCCAAGCGTGCCCGCTGGCTGGTCCTCGCCGGGGAAGGCGGGCGCCGTGTGGCGCTCGACCGCCTCCTCGCCGCCGATCCCGACGGACTCCCGCGCGACGCCGCCGCGGCGCGGACCGCCATCCTCAAACGGCATCCGCCGCTCGATCGCCTCCTCGAGGAGGAAGCCCGGCTCCGGGCGCGCCTCTCGGGCACGTTGCTGGCCGCCGCGGCCGACGGCGCCGGGCGGGGTGGCGCCGGCGGCGAGGCCGCCCCCTGGGACGAGCTGGCCGCGCTGGCCGCGCGGCGCACGGCGCTGGTCGATCTGGTGGCGGCGGGGCGGGAGGAGGTGGCGGTCGATTTCCCGCCGCTCCTGCCGGTGGCGGAGGTCCGCCGGCGCTTGGCGCCGGGGGAGGCGATCCTGTCGTTCCGCTGGTCGCCGGCGGGGCTGCGTGGGGTGCTCGAGACCGGCGAGAAGGCCGTCGCCTGGACGGTGCCCCAGCCCGACGCCCTGCTCCGCGAGCTCGCGCTTTTGGCGCGCGGCCTGTGCCTGTTCGATCCCCACGCGCCCGTCACCGTCGACCGGTTCCTGTCCACCGAGTGGCGCTCGCGCGCGGCCGCCGTGGAGCGGATGCTCTTCCAGGGGGCGAAGGTGCGACTCGGCGACGGGATCACCGACCTGGCGATCGTGCCCGACGGGGCGCTGTGGTACCTGCCCTTCGAGATCCTCCCCGCCGGCTCCGTGGCGGAGCCCGAGGACGACGCGGGGGACGCGTCCCCCGTGCCGCTGCTGCGCGACGTGTGCCGCGTGCGCTACGCGCCGACGCGGAGCCTGGCGGTGGCCGGGCTCCCCGAGACGCCCGCCGGCGCGCCGGCCGCGCGGGGGCCGGTGGGGATCCACGCCGGGCAGGCGCCGCGCGGGGAGCGGCCGGAGGTGTTCGCCGACGCCGCGCGGCGCCTCGCGGAGGGACTCGAGCGGCCGATCCTGCTCGCCCCGTCCCCGGCCGCCAGATCGGCGCCGGCCCCGCTTCTGGCCGCGGCGCTGTGCGAGGGGATCGTGGTGCTCGACGAGGTGGATCTCGTGGGGGACGCGCCGCTGGGCGCGCGGGCGCTGTTCGGTCGCGCGGGGGACCGCGCGGGGCGTCCCGCCGCCACCTTCGCCGATTGGCTGGCGGCGCCCCGCAAGCGGCCCGCGCGCGTCGTGTTCGCCGGCATGCAGACGCCGATGGCCGACGGCCTGGCGGGCCCCGTGGGCCGGCCTGGAGAGGAGCTGTTCCTGGCCGCCACCGATCTCCTCGCCGCCGGGGCACGCTCGGCGATCCTCTCGCGCTGGCGCGTGGGGGGGCGATCGTCGGCCGATCTGCTCGCCGAATTCCTCCGCGACGCCGACGAGCCCGGCGTGAGCCCGGCGGAGAGTTGGGCACGGGCGGTCGACGTGGTGACGCCGGAGGAGCCCGACATGTCGGCCGAGGGGAGGCTGCGCCCCGCGGGGCAGGACGTCCTCGCCGATCTCCGTCACCCGTTCTTCTGGGCCGGCTACCTGCTCGTGGACGGAGGCAGCGCACGGGTGCCCCGCGAGGCCGACGCCCCGCGGGCGCCCGGCGCCAAGCGCCCGGCCGGGGGGAAGGCGAAGTGATCGCCCCCTGCGGATGGGTCGCCTTCGCGACCGGCGGCGTGCCCCCCGCGTGGGACGGGATGGTGGTCCTCGCGCTGGTGACCTTCGCGGCGGCGGCCATCAACGCCATCGCCGGAGGGGGCACCATCCTCACGTTCCCCTGCCTGACGGCGATCCTTCCCGACGCCCCCGCGCGCCTCGTCACCGCCAACGCCACCAGCACCCTCGGGCTGTGGCCCGGGGCGCTGACGGCCGCCTGGGCGTCGCGCGGCAAGCGGGACGGCGTGCCCGCCTGGACGCGCGTGCTCCTGCCGGTGAGCGTCGTCGGGGCCGTGGTCGGGACGGCGCTGGTGCTCCTCCTTCCCCCCCGCTGGTTCGCCGGCGCCGTGCCCTGGCTGATCCTCGCGGCCGCCGTGCTCTTCGCCCTGCAGCCGCGGCTGGCGTCGCTGGTTGGCGCCGCCCCCACCCCGGCCGCCGACGAGCCCCCCGCAAGGCGCCTGGCGGTCGCCGCGGTGCTGCAATTCCTCGTCGCCGTCTACGGCGGCTATTTCGGCGCCGGGATCGGGATCCTGATGCTCGCCGTCCTCGGCTGCCTCGGCCTCGGCGACATCCATCGGCTCAACGCCCTCAAGAACGTCCTCGCCACGGCCGTCAACGGCACCACGGCGCTGGTCTTCGTCGCGGCGGCGGCGCTGCCGGCGGGCGCCCTGCCGCCGCGCTGGGAGGGCACGGTCGGGTCGGAGTTGGTGTCCTGGCCGCACGTCGCGGTGATGGCGGCCGCGGCCGCGGGCGGAGGTTTCGCAGGCACGCGCCTCGCCGACCGGCTTCCCGCGGGAATCGTGCGGCGGTGCGTCGCCCTGATCGGCTTCGCCCTGGCGGGCTATCATTGGGCCAAACCCTGGTAGCCGCCGGCCCGCGATGATCGTCGAATCGGACCACCTGACGAAGCGCTACGGGGCCTTCACGGCGCTCGACCGCTGCTCGCTGTCGGTCCGGCAGGGGGAGGTGTTCGGCCTCCTGGGCCCCAACGGCGCCGGCAAAACCACCTTTCTCCGCCTGCTCCTGGGATTCATCCGCCCCACGTCGGGCACGGCCCGCGTGGCCGGACACGACTGCCTGGCCGACCCGCTGGCGGTGCGGGCCGCGACCGCCTACCTGCCCGGCGAGGCCCGGCTCTTCCGGAGGATGACCGGCGACGGCGTGCTGCGGTTCTTCGCCGGCCTGCGCCCCGGCTGCCGCCTCGACGACGCGCGGCACATCGCCGGACGCCTCGACCTCGACGCCTCGCGGCAGGTGGCCCGCATGAGCACCGGGATGCGGCAGAAACTCGCGCTGTGCGTCGTGCTGGCCACCGACGCGGCGCTCGTGATCCTCGACGAGCCGACGGCGAACCTCGATCCCACCGCCCGGGCCGAGGTGCTCGATCTGGTGCGCGAGGCCCGCGACCGGGGGCGCACCGTCGTCTTCTCGTCGCACGTGCTCTCGGAGGTGGAGTCGACCTGCGACCGGGTGGCGATCCTCCGCGCGGGGGTCGTCGTCCACGAGCAGTCGGTCGCGCACCTCCGCCGCCACCATCGGATCACGGCGCGCCTGGAGGGGCCGATCGGCGAGGTGCCCGAGGGGCTGCGCGGCAGCGTCACCGTGTCGGACGGGCGCGACGGAACGGTCGTCCTCGACACGGCCGACTCCCTCCGCCCCCTGCTCGGCTGGCTGGCGACGCTGCCCCTCGGCGAGGTGCGGGTCGATCCGGTGGGGCTCGACGGCGTCTACGACCGTTTCCATCGACCGGGGTGAGCGCCGTGTGGAACAGCGCGATCTGGCGGAAGACCTGGGGAGACCAGCGCGGCCTCGTGCTGGCGCTGGCGGCGCTGTGGGGCGTCTTCCCGTGGCTCTTCCTCTGGTTGTCGGCGCAGATCCCCATGCCCGCCTTCCAGGACGTGCTCCTCCAGGCCATCCCCAAGGACTGGCAGCGCCTCTCCGGCGTGCCGTTCTCCGAGGTCGCCACGCACGCCGGACGGGTGGCGCTGGCGTTCGTCGATCCGGTGGTGGTTCTCGGGGCCACGGTGTGGGGGATCACCCGCGGCAGCGACGCCGTCTCCGGGCAGTTGGAGCGCGGCACCCTGGAGATGATCCTCGCCCAGCCGGTGGAGCGCAGGGCCGTGTGGACCACCCAGGCCCTCGCCTCCACGGCCGCCGCCGCCCTGCTGTGCACGATCCTCGGCACGAGCGTCTGCGCGGCCGCGGCGGTGGGGCCCTGGGCCGGGAAGGTCGATCCCTGGCGGTTCGCCGTGCCGGTGGCCAACGTCTTCGGGCTGATGGTCTGCATCGCCGCGATCACGGCCCTGGTGTCGGCGGCCGACAGCCATCGCTGGCGCACGATCGGGATTCTCTCCGGCGTCTACGTGTTCTCCCTCCTGGCGAAGCTCGTGGGGCGGATGAGCTCCACCTTCGGCTGGGTGGGGTGGCTCTCGATCCTCAACGCCTACGAGCCGCAGCGGCTGGTCGGGCCTGCCGCCGAGAGCCTCCCGCTGCTGGCGGCCTACGACGGCATCCTCCTGGGGATCGCCCTGGCAGGCTACGTGATCGGCGGGGTGGTCTTCTGCCGGCGCGATCTCCCCGCCCCGCTGTGAGCGTCACGGAAGCGATTCCCCTGTGCACGTTCCCATCGCCGTCGCATACTGACCTGCCCGGATTCCGGCCGCGCCCCGTGGCGCCGCCGGTCTCGCCGTGCGCTCGTCCCGCCTCCCCGTCGGATTCCGAGGGCGTCATGCCGAAGCCTTGCCTTCCGCCGCTTTCCCCCCGCCGCGCTGCCCGCGGCCTGATCGCGCCGGCGATGGTCGCCGCCGCCATCGGCATCCCCGTCGCCGCCCGGCACGCGCCGGGTGACGAGCCGCCGGCCGCGGCCATCGCCGAGGGCCAGGACGACCTCGACGCCGCGGTCGACGCCAAGCTCGGCGCCGATTCGATGGACGACTTCGACAAGGTGCTCGACCTCGTCCGGACGGCACTGCGCGAGGGGCTCGACGAGCCGTCGCGGAAGTTCGCCAACGACCTCTACACGGGAACCCTCGTCGACCGGGCGACGATGATCACCGAGACGCTCTTCGCCGAGGGCGCCGAGGTGGAGCGGCAGTGGGAGCAGCTGCGCGCCTTCGCCCTCCGCGACCTGCGCGAGGTGGTGGAGCGGGACGACACCCTGTCGGCCGCGCACTCCATGATCGCCCGTCTGGAGGCGCTGCCCGGCGGCGATCGGCAACGGGCCGCCGCGGCCGCCCGCCGCGCGATCGAACTCGGCGGCGACGACCCGCTGCAGACCGCCCAGGCGCATCTCGTCCTCGGGAATCTCGCCGACGGTGACCCGGCCGAGCGGCGCGCGCAGTACGACAAGGCGGTGGAACTGGCCCCGGGGAGCGCGGACGTCCGCCGCACCCGCGGCCTGTTCCTCATGACCGAGGGGGATACCGACGCGGCGCTCGTCGACATCGACGCCGCGATCGCCGAGGATCCCGACGACCTCCGGCTGCGGGAGCTGCGCGGCCTGGCGCTGCTGATGGGCCAGCGCGTCGACGAGGCCCGGCAGACCTTCGACGAGGCGCTCGAGCGCGCCCCCGATTCGGCCGATCTCCTCTTCCAGCGCGGCCGCCTCTTCGCGTCGCTCGGCGACGACGAGCGGGCGCTGGCCGACATCGACAAGGCGATCGGCCTGGCGCCGCAGGCCGCCGAGCCGCTCGTGCTCCGCGCCCGCCTGCGCCAGAAGGCCGGCGACTCCGATGCGGCCCGGGCGGATCTGGAGCGCGTGCTCGGGCAGCAGCCCGAGCACCAGGCCGCCCTCGAGATGCGCGGCCTCTTGGCCGCCGACCGCGGCGACTACGGGGCCGCCATCGGCGATTTCCGCCGCCTCGTCCGCCAGCACCCCGACGACGCGCTGCTCGTCGGCCAGCTCGGCCTCCTCTACCTCGCCGACAAGCAGCCGCGCGAGGCGATCCGGCGCTTCAACCGGGCCCTCGAGATCGATCCCGAGCAATTCCTCGCGCGGCGCGGCCGCAGCGACGCCGAGATCTCCGTGGGCGACCACGCCGCGGCCATCGCCGATCTGGAGAAGGCGATGGAGCTCGAGCCCGACAACGAGGGCGTGCTCAACAACCTCGCCTGGGTCTTGGCGACGAGCCCCGAGGACGTGCTCCGCGACGGCAAGCGGGCGGTGGAGATCGCCACCAAGGCGTGCGAGCTCTCGGAGTGGCGGCAGCCGCACATCATCAGCACGCTGGCGGCGGCCCACGCCGAGACCGGCGACTTCGAGCAGGCGAAGACCTACAGCCGTCGTGCCGTCGAGGGGAGCGAGGAAGCGCCCGACATCCGCACGCAACTGGAGAGCGAGCTGGCCAGCTACGAGGCGGGCAAGCCGTGGCGCGAGCGGCAGACCCTCGAGGACGACGGCGCCGCCGCGGCCGCCCCGCCGGCGGCGCCGCGGGCCCCGGCTGCGCGGCCGCGGGCCCAGGGACGCCG
>CAISKG010000242.1 GCA_903885855.1 uncultured Planctomycetaceae bacterium | reverse complement strand
TCGTTGGCCCGGTCGTAGTACGTGCCCGGATCGGTGCGGAAGTTGACGGCGTGGAGGAATCCCCCCACCGATCGCTTCCCGATCGGCGCATAGCGGGCGGCGTCGACCACCGCCTCGGCCTCGGCCCGGGAATTGACCATCGGCACCACGATCCCGTAGGCGCCGTTGTCGAGGACGCGCTTGATGTTCTCGGTGGTGTTGAAGGGGACGCGGACCAGCGGCACCGTCCCCACGCCGCCGCCGGCGCCGGCCAGCGCCCCCTGCGCGGCGACCATCGAGAAGCTCGCCACGGCGGTCTCGATGTCGATCGGGGCGTGCTCGAGCTCGACGGTAAGCCAGTCGAAGCCCACGCAGGCCAGGAGGCGGGCGATGGTCGGGTCGGGGAGGCACAGCCACGTGCCGACGCTCGGCTCGCCGCGGCGCAGCTTCTCGCGGACCGGATTGACGCGCATGGCACGCTCCTCGGGGGCTCAGGCCTGCAGGGCGGCGCGCCGCTGCGGCACCGCCAGGACGTCGGGATTGGCGACGTGCACCGGCCGGCGCCCGGCGGCGAGGTCGACGATGGCCCGCGCCGCCATCAGGCTCACCCGCTCGCCGGTCTCGACGGAGTTGAAGGCCTGATGGGGGGTGATGAGCGTGCGCGGGGCGACGCGGAGCGGGCTCGCCGCGGGGAGCGGCTCGGCGGCGAAGGCGTCGAGGGCGGCGCCGGCGATCGCGCCGGCCTCGAGCGCCGCCACCAGCGCTCCCTCGTCGACGAGGGCCCCGCGTGCCGTGTTGACGAGGTAGGCGGTGGGCTTCATGAGCGCGAGCTGCGGCGCGCCGATCATGCCCCGGTTGGCGGGGGTCAGGGCGCAGTGCAGCGTGACGAAGTCGCTCTCGGCGAGGAGGCGGTCGAGGGGCACGAGTTCCACCCCCGGCACGCTCCCCGCGGGGGCGAAGGGGTCGTGGCCCAGGACGCGCATCGAAAACCCGGCGGCGCGGCGGGCGACGGCCCGGCCGATCCGGCCGCAGCCCACGATCCCGAGCGTCTTGGAGTGGACCTCGTGCCCCCAGGCGATCGACCAGCCGCCGTCGCGCAGCAACGCCTGCCCCGACGCCACCTGCCGCGCGATCGCGAACAGCAGCGCCCAGGCGTAGTCGGCCACCGCCTCGTCGAGGAGCCCGGGGGTGTTGCACACGACCACGCCGGCGCGCGTCGCGGCCGCCAGGTCGACGCAGTCGAGCCCCACCCCCCAGCGCGACACGCACTTGAGGGCGGCGGTGCGGGGGTCGGCGAAGAAGGGGGCGGAATACTCGTCGGAACTGGCGAGGACGGCGTCGTAGCCCTCGAGCGCCGCGGCGAGGGGGGCGGCGGCGAGGGGGCCGAACGGATCGGCCACCGTCACCCTGCAGCCGGCGGAGGCGAGGAGATCGCGGGCCGCGGCCCCCGCGTCGAACGACGCGCGCGCGGTGAGGAGGACGTGCCAAGCCATGGCGGGAATGTAGCCGATCCGTGCCCCGGCCGCATCCGTCGGTGCACCGGTCCGCTCAGCGCGCCGCGTCGGCCGCCGTCCGCTCGGCGCGGAGCACCTCGAGC
>CAISKG010000241.1 GCA_903885855.1 uncultured Planctomycetaceae bacterium | reverse complement strand
CGCGGGCCAGGCCGGCGGCGCGGGGCGGGATCCGGGGGAAGCGGAACGGGCGGGGCGTGCCATGGCTCGACCGGGGAGGTGGTGACGGTGGCCGCCGTCCATGCGACCAGTTTGACGCGCGTGGGGGAAGGGGAGGTGGGGGGAATGGACCGGGAGGGAACTGACCTTGGCCCGTCGCGACGCCCCCCGCTACCGTCCCGGCGGATTCCTCTTCCCTCCCCGTCCCCGGGCGAATTCCCGCAGGGCAGCACAGGCCATGAACCGCTCCCGCGTCCTCCCGGATTCCCGTCGGCGCCGCCTCGCTCTGGCGGTGGCGGCGCTCCTTCTGGCCCCCGGCTGCACCGGCTTCCGCCCCTGGCGGGATCGGACCAAGGAGGCACGGTTCGCCGAGCGCTACGGGCCCACCGCCAACCAGCGGATCGAGTCCCTCCAGGGGGATGCCGCGAAGGCCAAGCAGGAAGGGGGGGGAGCGCAGGTGCGCTTCACCCGCGACCTCATGCGGCAGGTGCTCGAGGAGCACGACCCGCGGGTGCGGATGGAGATCCTGCGCACCGCCGCCGGCTTCGACACCCCCGCCGCCGTCGCCATCTGCAAGGGAGCGCTCCAGGATCCCGACGACCGCGTCCGCAGCACGGCCTGCGAGGTGTGGGGCGAGCGGGGCGGCGCGGAGGCGGTGCAGCTCCTCGCCCAGCGCTATCGCAGCGACGACGATCTCGACGTCCGGCTGCGGGCCGTGCGCATGCTCGGCAAGCTCGAGGACAAGGAGGCGATCCCGGTCCTCGCCATGGCGCTTGAGGATCCCGATCCCGCCGTCCAGTACCGCGCGGTGGCGGCGCTCAAGCAGGTGAGCGGCCGCGACCTCGGCAACGACGTCAACGCCTGGCGGGCGTGGGCCGCCGATCCCGACGCCGACCGCGGCGACTGGTCGGTCGCCGAGACGCTGCGCAAACTCTTCTAGCGGCGTCGGCCGGGGGCTCCCGGCCGACCTTGTCGCGCCTCGGCTCCGTGGCCCGGTCCGCCACGGGGGCCCATCTTCACCGACCGGCAGACCCTCCGCGGTCTGCCGCGGTTTCCCCCGTCGCCCGCGCCGGTCGCACCTCGCGTGCGGGCCGGGGAAGCGGTGCGCGTGGTGCCTCGCGGGCAATCTGCCCGAACCCTCCCGCGGCGCCCGTCGTGCGCAACGATCGGCGCGGCCGGCACGCCGATGAAACGGGGCAACGGTCCTCCACCCCCTCGCTCCCAGCCGTGCCGTCCCGGATTCCATGACCACTCGTCCCCCCGCGCCCACCGAAGGCGACTGTACGGTCGCGCCGCGCGCCGGCCATCGTCGCCTTCCGGTCTCCCTCCTGCTCGCGGGGTGCTGCGCCGCGGTGTTCACCGCCGGCGTGATCCTCCAGATGCCGGATAGCGCCACGGTGGCCGCGCCGCCGGGCAAGGGGGCGGGGATGCGGAAGCGCCTCTTCGAGGCGTTCGGCGGCAAGCCCAAGCAGACCGAGCCGCAGGAGTTCATTCCGCTGCCGGCGCCGCCCCCTCCGGAGGCGATCGAGCGCTTGGAGCAGTCGTCGCGGCGGCTGCCCTCGCAGCGCATCGCCCTGGGACCGCAGTCGGCCCCCTCCTGGGGCGACGTCAAGCAGCTCGCGCAGGACGCCGCGCGGAAATTGGTGCCCGGCGGCGGCGAGGCGGAGACGGCCGCGGAGCCTCCGGCGACCCCGGCCTCCCCGTCGGAAGGGGAGCCGGCCCGGGCCGCCGACGGCACCGCCCCGCGGCCGCCGGCCACGCAGCGCTTCGCCCGGCTCAAGAACCGGATCGCCCAGACGCTCGCGGCCTACCAGCGCCGTCCGCTCAACACCGCCGACCACACGCCGTGGGAGGTGATGCACGGCTTCATCGCCTTCGGCATCCCGTCGCGCGTCCGGGTCGGCGGCGTCGGCGGCGATCCCGTCAGCTCCATCGGCTGGATGAACTCCGGCGGCCGCTGCAAGGGGCAGGTGATGCTGGCCACCGAGAACGACCGCCTCGTGGCGATGCGCGGCGTCGGGGTGCAGGGGCACCAGGCGCAGTACCTGGCGATCCTGGCCCAGTGCCGCGTGGCCCTCAACTCCCCGATCGAGGTGGAGGGGAAGGCCTTCACGGTGGCCGACCTCGTGGCCGAGGAACAGGCCTCCTGCCTCTCGGGCACGGAACTCACCTTCGCCCTCATCGGACTGGCCCACTACCTCCCCACCGACGCCGAGTGGCAGGCCCGCGACGGCCAGACCTGGAACCTCGAGCGGCTGGTGGCCGAGGAGCTCGAGCAGCCGATCCGCGGCGCGCCCTGCGGCGGCACCCACCGCCTCTTCGGGCTTTCCTACGCCTGCCAGCGCCGCCTCCGCGCCACCGGGGCCCTCGACGGGCACTACGTCCGCGCCGACCACTTCGTGCGCGACTTCCAGCGCTTCACCCTCTCCAAGCTGCAGAACCCCGACGGCAGCTTCAGCACGGAGTGGTTCAAGTACCCGGCCGACCGCGAGGACGACATCGACCGCAAGGTGCAGACCACCGGCCACATCCTCGAATGGCTGGTGGGCTCGGTCGACCAGGAGGTGCTCTACCAGCAGCGCGTCGTGGCGGCGGCGGAGTACCTCTCCGCGGCGCTGCTCCGCGAGCCGGCCCGGGAGTGGAAGATCGGCCCCCTCGGCCATGCCCTCCACGCGCTGACGATCTACCAGGAACGCGTCTGGGGGAAGGTGCTCCCCGGCGGCATCGCCGCCTACCAGGGCGGGATGAAGGCCGGCGCCGACACGCCGCGCACGGCGGCCGCCCCGGCCGAGCCCGGGCGCTCCGAGGTGCCGTGGGGCCTGTTCCGCTGACGAGAGCGGAAGCATCGGCCCCGATTCTTGAACGCGGCGGCGGGACTCCGTAGGCTTGCCGGGCGGTTCCCGACGGACGGGGCCGCGCCCGCCAGTCGGCGACCGCGCCCCAGGGATCCGCAGCCGTGGCCCCGGCCGATTTTCCCCCCCAACTCGAGCACCTCCTCGAGGCCGCCACGCGCCTCTCGGGCGCCTCCACCGCCGACGCGGTGCTGCTGCTGGTGGATCAGCGCCTCGACTGGGACTCCGTGCGCACCCTCGTCGGCCCCGGGCGGACGCTGATCGTCGCCGCCGACGAGAAGAACCACCTCGCCGGCTGCGAGGATTGGGGGCTGCGGCGGGTGCTCCTCGACGTGGCCGGCCTGCCGGTGCACGAGCGACTCGCCCAGGCCCTGCTCGAGTGCGTGGCGGCCGAGCTGATCGCCCCGGAGGCCGAGGTGGTGGCGATCTACTCCGGCTTCGAGGCGGGGACGATCGACTCCGTGAGCATCCTGCGCCTCGAGGAGCACCTCGGCCAGCTCACCAGCCGCGACCTGCGCAACCTCGAGACGAAGGTTCCCCTGGAGACGCTCAAGCAGGTGGTCGACCTGGCCGTCGAGATCGGCCGGGAGGGGCGCGAGGGGAAGCCGGTGGGGACGCTGTTCGTCGTCGGCGACACGCGCAAGGTGATGCAATCCAGCCACGCCACCGGCTTCGATCCCGTGCGCGGCTACTCGCGCGCCGAGCGCAACCTCGCCGACCCGCGCGTGCGCGAGGGGATCAAGGAGATCGCCCAGCTCGACGGCGCCTTCATCGTCGGGCCCGACGGCACCGTCGAGGGGGCGGCCCGCTACATCGACGCCTCCGCGGAGAACGTCTCCGTCGCCAAGGGGCTCGGCGCGCGCCACTGGGCGGCCGCCGCGATCACGCGCCGCACCCGGAGCGTGGCGGTGGCGGTGAGCGAGACCAACGGCACCGTCCGGCTCTTCCAGAACGGCGAGGTGGTGCTGCGGATCGAGCCCTTCCGCCGGGCGATGAAGTGGAAGGATTTCGAGTACGAGCCTCCCGCCGGCGACTGACGCGGCGCCGTCGACCGACGGCGGCTAGACTGCGGCCCCCGGTGTGCTCCCTGCACGCCCCTTCTTCCCCGGGGGTTCCGCCGATGGAGTCCTGCTCGCCGCGCGGCGTGATCGTCCTGTTGGCCGCCCTCGCGCTGCCCGCCGCCGCTGTCTGTCCCGCCGCCGGTCTCGAGGTCGTCGCGCCGCTCTCCTGGCAGGTGATCCAGCGCGTGGGATTCGTGCCGCCGCTGCCCGCCGGCGACGGTGCCACGGGCGGCGCGGCCGTGGCCGGGCAGGCGGACGTGCCCATCGCGATCCGCTCGGACGTCGCGCTCGAGGGGGCGACGGCGCTCGTGCGGGTGGTGCCGTCGACGGGCATCGAGGAGGTACCCCCCTGGCAACGCGTCGAGCTGGCCGCCGGCGACGGGGCGGGGCTCCACGTCGGCACGCTCCGCGTCCGCGCCGGCGGCTGGTACCGGCTCGAGGTCCGCGTCACGCCTCCCGTCGGCGAGCCGCTCGAGGGGAGCGTCGAGCCGTTCGGCGTCGGGGAGGTGTTCCTCGTGGCCGGGCAGTCGTACGCCACGAACACCAACGACGAGCCGCTCACCGTCGCCGACGCCCGCGACCGTGTGGCGGCGCTCCACGTCGCCTCGGGCGCCTGGCGGGTCGCCGACGATCCCCAGCCCGTCCCCGACTCCAGCGACGGCGGCTCGATCTGGCCGGCCGTCGGCGACGCGCTGGTGGCGGCGCTCGACGTGCCGGTGGGATTCGTGAACGTGGCCTGGGGGGGCACGTCGTCGGAGCAGTGGCAGCCGGGGACGCCGCTCCACGAGCGCCTCGTCGCCGGCGGCAGGGGCGTGGGCCGCTTCCGCGCGGTCCTCTGGCAGCAGGGGGAGTCGGACGTCATCGCCCACACCGCGACCGACGACTACGTCGCGGCCGTGGAGCGCATCCGCGGCGCGGCGGTGCGCGGCTGGGGCTTCGAGCCGCCCTGGCTGCTGGCCAAGTCGACCCACCATCCGACCGTCTACGACGATCCGGAAGGGGAGGGGCGGATCCGCGCCGCCGTCGACCGTTTGGCGGCCCTCCCCGGCTTCGGGCCCGGCCCCGACACCGACACCCTGCGCGGCGAGCATCGCGGCGGCATCGGCTCGCGCCGCCACTTCTCCGGGGCGGGGCAGCGGGCCGCCGCCGCGCTGTGGACGGCCGTGATCCTCGACCGCCTCGCGCGGCCGCCGCGCGGCGTGGAGGCGGCGTCGTTCCTGCTGGCCGATCTCGGGCTCCGCGAGCCCGTCGGGTCGGGCGTGGTCGCGCGGCGCGAAAGCGCCGTGCTCCGTGCCGCCGCGGCCGGCGAGCCGGCCCGGGCACGGCTGGCCGACCCCGCGGCGCGGATCATCTCGGTGGCCACGGCCGACGGCCGCGAGCTCCTCGAGGCCGGCACGGGATGGCACCACGAGCCGGGCAGCGCCGAGATCGTCTTCGCGCACCCGCCGCCGGTGCCGCCGATCCTCGACGCCGACCGCTTCCTCCCCGAGAACGCCCCCCACGCCTACCGCCACCGGGCCGGCGATCCGCGGCAGTGGCTCCTCTACCGGCCGGGCCGCTGGTTCCACGACCGCGATCTCGAGATCACCTACGAGCGTGCCGCCGACGCCGCCCCTCCGCCGGTCGTGTGCCACGGCAGCCTGCCGCGCACGCGGGCCCGGCTCGCCGAGGGGAAGCCGTTGGTGATCGGCGTCAGCGGCGACAGCATCTCCACCGGCCTCGACGCCTCGGAGATCACGGCGGCCCCGCCGTGCCAGCCCGGCTGGCCCGACCTCGTCGTCGCGCAGCTGCGCGTGGCGGTGCCCGCCCGGGTGACGCACGTGAACCGGGCGGTGGCGGGGTGGAGCGTGGCCGACGGCCTCGCCGACCTCGACGCGCTCCTCGACGCGGAGCCCGATCTGGTCATCGTGGCCTACGGCATGAACGACGTCGGCCGGCGCGACCCGCAGTGGTACCGGGAGCAGACCGGGGCGATCGTGCGCCGGGTGCAGGACAGGCGGCCCGGGGCCGACGTGCTGCTCGTGGCGACGATGCTCGGCAACGACGAGTGGATCCACACGCCGCGGGAGATGTTCGACCGCTACCGCGACGAACTCGCGGGGCTCGTCGGGGAGGGCGTGGCCCTCGTCGACATGACGGCGGTGTGGGAGTCGCTGCTCCGCTCGAAGGAGGTCTTCGACCTCACCGGCAACGGCTTGAACCACCCCAACGACTTTGGCCACCGCCTCTACGCCCGGGGGGTGCTCGAGATGCTGCTCGAGCGTCCCTGAACCGTTTTCCGGAGGAATCCCGATGCGACCGACGCGACTGTTCGTCCCCGTGCTGCTCGCCGCGCTCCTGCCCACCCGTGCCCCGGGCGAGGGGTGGCCCGGGTTCCTGGGATCCCGCCGCGACGGAATCTCGACCGAGACGGGCCTGATCGGGGCCTTTCCTGCCGGTGGGCCGACGCCGATCTGGCGCGTCCCCGGCGGGGTGGGGATGTCGGCGGTGGCCGTGGCCCACGGCCTGGCCGTCACCACGTGGAACGACGGTGGGAAGCAATGGCTCGTCGCCCTCGATGCCGCGACCGGGAAAGAGGTCTGGAAGACGCCGCTCGCAGCGGCGTACGAGAACCCCCAGGGCAACGGCCCCCGCGCCACGCCGACGATCGCGGGGGAGCGGGTCTTCGCCTTCTCGGGCGAGGGGATCCTCGTGGCCGTGAACCGCGCCGACGGGGCGATCCTCTGGCAGGTCGACGCCGTCACGCACGCCGGCGCGAAGCCCTCCGACTACGGCATGGCGTCGTCGCCGCTGGTGGTCGCCGAGCAGGTCGTCGTCCACGTCGGCGGCCGCACCGGGGCGATCGCCGCCTTCGCCGTCGCCGACGGCACGCCCGCCTGGAGCGCCGCGGCCGGCAGCGCCGGCTATTCGTCGCCGACGCTGCTCGACGTCGGCGGGGCGGAGCAGATCGTGAGCGTCACCGGTACCGAGGTGGTGGGGCTGCGGCCAGGGACGGGCGCGGTGCTGTGGCGCTTCCCGTTCGAGACCGATTTCGGCTGCAACACGGCGACGCCGATCGCCGTCGACGGCGGCGTGTTCGTGTCGGCCGGCGAGAACCACGGCTCGGTGCTCATCGATCTCGAGCCCGACGGGGAGCGGTTCGTGCCGCGGGCGCGGTGGGAGTCGCTCGGCCCCAAGAGCCTCCTGCGCAGCGAGTGGCAGACCTCGATCGTCGCCGGCGACCACCTCTACGGCTTCGACAACGTGGGGGCGGCGGGGCCGGTCACGCACCTGGTCTGCATCGAGGCCACGACGGGCCGGGAGGTATGGCGGAAAACCCGCTTCGGCAAGGGCAACATGGTCCTCGCCGACGGGAAGCTCTGGATCACGACCATCGACGGGGAACTCGTCCTGGCCCGTGCGACGCCGGCCGGCTACGAGGAGCTCGGCCGCGCGGAGCTCCTCGGTCGGACGCGCCAGACGCTCACCATCGACGGCGGCCGGGGCTATCTGCGCGACGACCAAGAGGTGGTCTGCGTCGGGCTCGAGTGACCGCCCGCGGCCCGAACGGCCCGTCGATCGGCGGAGCATTCGTCGATCGGGATCGGGAACGCGCCACCGCGGACCGGCCTTCACTCCTCGGTGAGGAGGTAGGTGGCGAACGAGGCGAGCCAGTGCTCGCCGGCGTAGTCGCCGCTGGCGACGTGGGGCAGGGCGGCGGCGGCGTGCGTCTCCGCGGAGGCCGCGAGCACCGCGCGGGCCGGGTCGTCCTCCGCGAGCGCGGCGGCGACGCTCCGCATGCACCAGGCCCGGGAAAGATTGAGGCCGTCCAGATGGACGAGCTGCGGGTCGCTGCGGTCGGTGACGGTCGCCGGCGCGAGCAGGTTTTCCGGCTCCCCCGCGGCGACGCGCGGAAAGCAGCCGGCGAACCACTCGCGGAACTCCGCCGCGGGGAGCACGCGGCGCATCAGGAAGGCCTCCATGAGGCTCGGGGAGAAGAAGTCGGCCCCGTCGGGCTCCCAGGCGGCGGGGAGATCGCGGTCGCGGGCGTAGTAGGTGGTGGCCCGCTCGACGATCCGCCGCTCGAGCGCGGCGTGGCCCGAGGTCCGCGCCCAGTCGAGGGCGAAGGCGAGGCCGAAGGCCGTGCTCGAGTGGACGCCGCTGCGCGTGGGGTAGGTCTGCTTGGGGTAATAGTCGAGGTAGCCCTGCTCGATCACCCGCACCAGCGGCGCGAGGTTCTCCCCCCATTCCCGCCCCTGGGGGTCGTCCCAGCCGTGGAGTTCCTCGGCGAGCTTGAGGAGCCAGGCCCATCCGTAGGGGCGCTCGTAGGGCTTGGCGCCGGGGCGGGCGAAGAACGCCGCCTCGGCGGCGAGGTTGTCGCGGGTGAGATTGCGCGCGAGGGCCGCGCGGATCTCGGTCGCGTGCGGGAGATCGGGATGGCGGCGCAGGAGCCGCACGAGCATCCAGTGGCCGTGCACGGAGGAATGCCAGTCGTAGCAGCCGTAGAAGGCCGGATGGATCTCGCGCGGCGGCCGGACGTCGGCGTCGGCGTTGATCACGTCGGCCGGCTTGTTGGGGTATTCCTTGCCGATGCCGGCGAGGGCGAGCCTGGCGAAGGCGCCGGCGCGCTCGGCGGTGAGCCGCTCCCCGCCGCCGTCCGCCTCGGCCGCGGCGGCGGGCCCCGGATGGAGAAGCGCGACGCACGCGCCCGCCAGCAGCGTCCGAACGCACCGCTTCATGTTCATCGCCATGGGAATCCTCCGTGGGACCCGGCCACGATAGCAGGCCGGGGCCGATTCTCCGCGGCCGCGGGGGGGCGGGGCGTGGTGCCTCCCGCCCGGCAAGGGCCGCGGTAGACTGCGCGGAGACGAAGACTCGAACGATCGACGGCGTCGGGAGGGCCGGCCATGCTCGCTGCGCTGCTGCTTCTGGGGGCCTTCCTGGCCTCCGACGCTCCGGGCCCCGGCGACCACACCCGCACCGTGCGTGTCGGGGACCTGGACCGGCGCTATCTCGTCCACATCCCGCCCGGGCACGACCCGGCCGTGCCGACGCCCGTCGTGCTCGCCTTCCACGGCGGCGGCGGCAACGCCGCCGGGATGGCGGCGATGAGCGGGCTCTCCGAGAAGGCCGACGCGGCGGGATTCATCGTCGTCTACCCCGAGGGCACGGGCCGGCTGCCGCGCGTGCTCACGTTCAACGCCGGCGACTGCTGCGGGCAGGCGGCGGCCCGGAAGATCGACGACGTCGCCTTCACGCGCGCCCTCCTCGACGACCTGGCCACCGTCGTGGCCGTCGACGCCCGCCGGGTGTATGCCACGGGGATGTCCAACGGCGCCATGATGGCCCACAGGCTCGGCGCGGAGCTCTCCGAGCGGATCGCGGCCATCGCGCCGGTGGCCGGGCCGATCGGGATCGGGTCCTGCACGCCGGGGAGGCCCGTGCCGGTGATGCACTTCCACGGCGACTCCGACGCCTTCGCCCCCTTCGCGGGCGGCCGCGGCCGCGGCGTCTCCGGCACCAGTTTCCGCTCCGTGGGGGCGACGATCGCCGCCTGGGTGGAGGCCGACGGGTGTGCCGGGGAGCCGGAGACGACCCCCCTCGACGACCGCGAGGACGACGGCACGCGCGTCCGCGTGGAACGCCACGGCGGGGGGCGGGAGGGGGCGGAGGTCGTGCTCGTCGTCATCGAGGGGGGCGGCCACACCTGGCCGGGCCGGGAACCGCCGCTGGCCGCCCTCGGCGCCTCCACCCGCGACGTCTCCGCCAACGACCTGATGTGGGAGTTCTTCGAGCGCCATCCGATGCCGTGAGCCGAGCCGCTGCGGAAGGGCGGTTCGGGGAGCGTGGCGCCGGACGGCGCCGGGGCGCCGAGGCTACGCCACGATCTCGGTGATCACGTTGCCGAAGACGTCGGTGAGGCGGTCGTCGCGGCCCTGATGGAAGTAGGTGAGGCGCGTGTGGTCGAGGCCGAGGAGCCAGAGGATCGTGGCGTGCAGGTCGTGGACGTGCACCCGCTTCTCCACCGCGGCGAAGCCGAGGTCGTCGGTGGCGCCGTGGATCGTGCCCCCCTTCACCCCGCCGCCGGCCATCCACATCGAGAAGCCGTAGGGATTGTGGTTGCGCCCCGGCTTCCCCTCCCCCTCGCTGAAGGGCATCCGCCCGAACTCGCCCCCCCAGACGACGAGCGTCGAATCGAGGAGGCCGCGCTGCTCGAGGTCGGCCAGCAGCGCCGCGATCGGCTGGTCGGTCTCGGCGGCGTGGCGGCCGTGGTTCTTCTCCACGCTCTCGTGGGCGTCCCAGGTCTCCTCGAGATGGCCGCCGCCGGAGTAGAGCTGCACGAAGCGCACCCCGCGCTCCACCAGGCGCCGGGCGATGAGGCAGTTGCGGCCGAACTCGGCCGTGGGCTCGGCGTCGACGCCGTAGGCGGCGAGCGTGGCGGGGGTCTCCCGTGAGAGATCGACCGCCTCCGGCGCCTCCGACTGCATCCGCCAGGCGAGCTCGTAGCTCGCGGCCCGGGCGGCGAGCTCCGTGCCCCCGGGGCGGCTCCGCAGGTGCTCGTCGTTGAGCGCGGCGAGGAGGTCGAGCTGGCGGCGCTGCCCCGCGGGGCCGAGATCGGCCGGCACCGCGAGATCGAGGATCGGCGTGCCCGTGGGGCGGAAGAGCGTGCCCTGGTAGCTCGCCGGCATGAAGCCGCTCGACCAGTTGGGCTGGCCGCCGATCGGCCCGCCGCGCTTGTCGAGGAGGACGACGTAGCCGGGCATGTCGCGGTTTTCACTTCCCAGGCCGTACACGACCCAGCTCCCCAGCGACGGCCGCCCGATGAGCGGCTTGCCGGTGTTCATCTGCACGAGCGCCGAGCCGTGGGCGTGGGTGTCGGTGTGGCAGGAGCGGATGACGGCGAACTTGTCGGCGTGCTCGCGCAATTTCGGGAAGAAGTCGGAGACGGGGATTCCGCTCTGCCCGCAGGGCTTGAAGGGGCGGCAGGCGGGGGTCAGCTTGCCGAGGGCCCGGCCGCCGGAATTGATGAAGGTCATCTCCGCGGGGAGCGACTGGCCGGCGTGCCGCTCGAGGAGCGGCTTGGGGTCGAAGGTGTCGACGTGGCTCGGCGCGCCGTTCATGAGGAGGAAGATCACGCTCCTGGCCGGCACGGCCCGGTGCCCGGGACGGGGGGCGAGCGGATCCGCCGGCGTGGCCGCCGCGGCGTGGCGGGCGAAGAAGCCGTCGGCGTCGAGGAGCGCGGAGAGCGCCAGGCCCGCGACGCCGGCCCCCATCTCCCAGATCGCCTCGCGGCGCGACTGGCCGCAGGGGAAGCCGGCGCGGTGCGGGGCGGGGGGATGCATGGCACGCTCCTCACGGCGTCAGTCGACGGTGATGAATTCGTTGGTGTTGAAGAGCACCTGGCACAGCGACGCCCAGGCGATCGCCTCGCGATCCCCGCCGGCGGCCCGCTCGGCCGCCACGTGCCCGAGCGCCGCGATCCGTTCCGACGGCGTGGGGAGGCGGCCGAGGGTCGTGCGCCAGGCGGCGTCGACCCGCGCCGCGTCGTCGCCGGCGGCGTCCATGACGCCGGCCGCGCAGGCCCGCGCGCGCTCGCGCACCCAGCCGTTGTTGAGGAGGACGAGGGCCTGGACCGGCACCACCGACACGTCGCGGCGGCCCGTGGGCACGGTGTTGTCGCAGACGTCGAAGGTGGTCATCAGCGGGGCCACGAGCCCGCGCTTGGTGAACATGTAGAGGCTGCGCCGCCGGCATTCCTCCGGAGGCGAGGGGGTCCAGGCCGCGGCCTTCATCGACAGCCCCTCGAGCGCCTCCTGGTCGACGTGCGGCTTGAAGCCCGGGCCGCCGACGCGCCGGTCGAGCTCGCCGCTCGCGGCGAGGATCGCGTCGCGCAGCCCCTCCGCCTCGAGGCGCCGGCGGCGGGCCCGCGCGAAGAGCCTGTCGTCGGGGTCGCGCTGGTCGAGCGTCGCGGCGTCGGGGTGCGACGACGACTGCCGGTAGGTGCGGCTCGTGACCATCGCGCGGTGCAGCGCCTTGAGGCGCCAGCCGCCGGCGACGAGGTCGCGGGCCAGCCGGTCGAGGAGGTCGCGATGCTCGGGGGGGGGCGAGGTGAAGCCGAGGTTGTCGGGATCGCGGCACAGCCCCGCGCCGAAGTGGTGCTGCCAGAGGCGGTTGACGATCACACGCGGCGTGAGGGGGTTGCCCGGGGCGGTGATCCAGGCCGCCAAATGGCTGCGGCGCAGCGTCGTGCCGGCCTCGGCCGGGGGCGGGGGGAAGTCGCCGGCCAGCGCCGGCAGGAACGACGGCCCGCCGGCACGCACCTCGGCCAATGGCCGGTGGCGATCCCCCTTCGCGAGGGCGTGGAGCGGCGGGGCGTCGCGGCCCAGGTCGGTCCAGCCGAGGACGTCGAAGCCGAGCTGCTCCGCCGAGGGGCCGCCGAGCGCCTTGGCGCGGCCGTTGTGGACCGGGCCCGGCCAGAAGGCCGCCGCCACCCGGTAGTAGTCGCTCTGCGCGATGGGGTCGAACTTGTGGTCGTGGCAGCGGGCGCACTTCACCGTCAGGCCGAGGAAGGCGGTGGCGGTGACGTGGACCAGGTCCTCGAGGCGGTCGTACTGGTAGTCCTCGGCGTCGTTGGGCTCGTCGTCCCAGGTGCCCACGCGCAGGAATCCCGTGGCCACCACCGTCTCCTCGGTGCGGTCGGGGAGCTCGTCGCCGGCGAGCTGCTCGAGGACGAAGCGGTCGAAGGGCATGTCGTCGTTGAACGCGCGCACCACCCAGTCGCGGTAGCGCCAGGCGTGGGGCTTCTCCGCGTCGCGCTCGTAGCCATTGGTGTCGGCGAAGCGCACCACGTCGAGCCAGTGCCGGGCCTGCCGCTCGCCGAAGTGGGGGGAGGCGAGGAGCCGATCGACCTGCCGCTCGTAGGCGTCGGGGGCGGGGTCGGCGGCGAAGGCGTCGAGCTCGGCGGCGGTGGGAGGGAGGCCGACGAGATCGAAGGAGAGCCGGCGCAGGAGCGTCCGCCTGTCGGCTTCGGGGGCCGGAGCGATCCCCTCGCGCGCGAGGGAATCGCGCACGAAGGCGTCGATCGGATCGGGCGCGCCGGCCACCACGGGCGGCGCCCCGTCGCGGAGGGGCTCGAAGGCCCACCAGTCGCGGCCGCCGCGCGACGCGCCCGTGCGCTCGAAGGGGTCGAGGACGCGCCCCGCGGGCCAGACGGCCCCGGCGGCGATCCAGGCGCGGAGGAGGGCGACCTCCGGCTCGGCGAGCGGGCGGGCGGCGCCGTGCTTGGGCGGAGGCATCTCGCCGGCGGCCACGCGCGCGACGAGCAGGCTCGCGGCGACGTCGCCGGCGACGACCGCGGCGCCGGAATCCCCCCCGGCCGCGAGCCCGGCGGCGCTCGTGAGATCGAGCCCGCCGGCGGGATCGGCGGCGCCGTGGCATTCGAGGCAGTGCCGGGCGATCACGCCCCCCGCCCCGGCGTCGAACGTGGCCGCGTCATCGGCGGCGGCCGGTGCGATCGGCGGAAGGAGGCCCGCCGCCGCCGCGAGGGCGACGGCCCACCCGGCCGGCCTGCGACCGCAGGCGGCGCTTCCGGCCGATCGTGGTGGATGCCTCCCCATGACCCGCCGAGCATAGCAGCCGTCGGCCCGGCCCGGGATCAGTCGCCCCCGCCGCAACCGCCGCATCCGCCGCCGCATCCGCCACCACCGTCGCCGCCCCCCCCGCCGCAGCCGCTGGTGGTGCCGCATCCGCCGGAGCCGCCCGACGCGGCCTCGGCCTGCCACGTCTTCTTGTAGGGCTCGAGGTGCGGGCTCGCGAGCGCCGCGGCGCCGAAGAGACCCGCCATGAGGACGAGGTCGGTGGGATCCCCGGGCGAGTGGGTCGCGTGCTGGATCCGCATGGTGGCGAGGAGATCGTCGGCGGCGTGGCTCGTGCGCGGCACGCGGAAGGCCCACACCATCGCCGCCACCGTGACCACGCAGCCGAAGAAGAGAAACTCCACCGGCCTGCCGCGCGACGTGCCGATCGCGATCTTCGCCAGCCCGAAGAGGAGCAGGAGCCCGAAGCCGCAGGTGGGGAGCCAGCGCAGCCACCACAGCCGGTCGTCGTCGAGGAGCCAGCCGCGCTCCTGGAGGCGGCGGCGGAGGGCGTCGGCCTCCTCGACGACGCCGGGGTCGTGCTCCACGGTGGCGAGGCTCGTGCCGCCGCCGCCGCGGACGGACCCGCGGATCGCCGCCGCGATGCCGCCGGGGAGCGGGGCGGCATCCGCCACCGCCTCGAGCAGGTAGTTGTGCGCGCCCGACGTCCAGCCGTTCCGCTTCCGGCCGGCGAGCTCGCCGGCGTCGAGCATCCCGGCCAGCGTGGCGCGGATCGCCCCGGCCGGCCCGCGCGCCAGGCAGGCCACCTCCTCCGGAAGCAGCTCGCGGTCGTCGCGCGCCGCTTGGTGGCGCCACACGCTGCGGAGCATCGCCGTGGCCGCGACGAGCGCGCCGAAGAGGCCGCCGAAGAGCAGGAGGAACTCCGGGCCGGCCAGGTCGAACGGACCGAGCCCCTGGCCGACCAGCGGCGCGATCGCCACCAGCGGCACCGTGGCAAGCGTGCCCTGGGCGACGCGCGAGCGGGGCCACCAGCGCGGCCGGCGGATGACCCAGTGGTCCGCGAGGTCGATCGCGGCGGGGCGCCGCGACGCGGCGAAGCGCCGCCAGGCCGGGGGCCAGATGTCGGCCGGCGGATCGGCGCCGAACCACTCGCGGTAGGCCGCGAGCGTGGCGCGGTACATCTCACGGTGCCGGCGGCCGTCCTCGGCGCCGCCGCGCGAGGCGTCGTGGTGGAGCGGCGTTCCCAGGACGCCGGCGCACAGGTCGTGCCAGTACGACCGCGTGTCGGTGAGGTGGAGGTGCCAGGCCTCGTCGACCTCCTCCGACGGGCAGACCGGTCGGCCGGCGGCGACGGCGAGGAAGAGGAAGCGCCGGTATTCGTCCACGACCCGCGCGGCGAAGGGGGCGCTCCAACCCTGCTTGGCGGCGAGGCGCCGGGCGAAGGTGCGGAGGGGAGGGGGCCGGTCGGGGGCGCCGGCGTCGAATGCGAACCGCTCGAGCCCGGCCCAGAGGGGGTGGGCGGCGGCGCGGAAGGGGATCGGCTCGTCGGCGGTCGTCATGGCTCGCGTCTCCTCGGGACAGGGGGCGGCAGGGGACGTTCCGGCGGGCAGGGAAGGGGGGAAGGGATCGGGCTCCTCGGACTGGAGGAATGGTGCGCTCTGGATCGCGCCATTCCTACGTCGGCAGGGCGGGGACGGGATGGTGAGAATCGTGTGAGGGGGCGGGTTTCGGTCAGGGGGCGAGCCGCTCGAGGATCCAGCCCGAAGTGGCGTCCTCCCGCCGGTAGCGGAGGCGGTCGTGGAGCCGGCTGGGGCGGCCCTGCCAGAACTCGATCCGCTCCGGCACCACGCGGAAGCCCCCCCAGTGATCGGGCCGGGCGGTCCCGGCGTCGGCGCCGGGGTCGGCCCGGAACCGCTCGAACAGCGCCTCGAGCGCCGCCCGGTCGGGGATCACGGCGCTTTGGGGCGAGATGCAGGCGCCGATCCGCGACGTGGGCGGCCGGCTGGCGAAGTAGGCGTCGCTCTCTGCGGCGGTCGTGCGCTCCACGCGCCCCTCGATCCGCACCTGCCGCTCGAGCGTGGCCCAGTGGAAGGTGAGGGCGGCGCGAGGGTTGGCGGCGAGTTCGCGCCCCTTGCG
>CAISKG010000240.1 GCA_903885855.1 uncultured Planctomycetaceae bacterium | reverse complement strand
CGCGGCGACCGGCGCCCCGGGTCGAGCACGGCGTGGCCCCGCCGCCCCCCGGGAAGCCCCGCCGCGGGTGGCTCGCCTTGCGGAAACAGGGCCGGAAGGCACAATGAGGGGCTCGCCGAAAGGAGCTTCCATGAGCGATTCCCTCGAAGTCGTCGCCCGCACCACCACCGGCACGCGCGACGCCCGCCGCCTCCGCCGTCAGGGCCTCGTGCCGGCCGTGCTCTACGGGCACGGCGAGCAGTGCGTCGACCTCGCCGCCCGGCGCGACGCCCTCGAGGCGGTCGTGCGCCACGGCAGCCGGATCGTGGAGCTCAAAGGGGCGGTGAAGACCAGCGCCCTGGTGCGCGACCTGCAGTGGGACACCTTCGGGGTCGAGCCGCTGCACGTCGATTTCCTCCGCGTCGACAAGACGGAGCGCATCAAGGTGCGCGTGCCCCTCGACCTCAAGGGCGAGTCGCCCGGCCACCGTGCCGGCGGGACGCTCAACCTCGTGCTCCACGAGATCGAGATCGAGTGCACCCCCGACACGATCCCCGAGAAGATCCACGTGCCGGTGGGCACGCTCGAGATCGGCGGCCACATCAAGGTGCACGACATCGAGTTGCCCAAGGGCGCCAAGGCGATCACCCACGGCGACGAGACGGCGGTGACCTGCACCGTCACGGCGCACAAGCCCGAGACCACGGCCGCCGCCGGCGCCGCCGAGCCGGAGATCATCGGCCGCAAGGCGGCCGACGAGGGCGAGGCCGCGTCCGAGGGCTGACGCCCGACGCCCGACGCCCGGGGCCCGCCCGTGCCTCCAACGGGAGCTTCGGCCATGAAACTGATCGTCGGCCTGGGCAATCCCGGCCGGGCCTACGACGGCACGCGCCACAACGTGGGCTTCGACGCCCTGGCGCTGGTGGCACGCCGGCTCGGCGATCCGCCGCGCCGGGCGCGGTTCCAGGGGGAGACGGCGCAGGGCACGCTCCGCGGGCGGCCGGTGCTCCTCCTTTGGCCGCTCACCTGGATGAACCTCAGCGGCGCCAGCGTGCTGGCCGCGCGTGACTTCTACAAGATCGGCGAGGCCGACATCCTCGTCCTCTGCGACGACTTCCAGCTCCCCACCGACACGATCCGCCTGCGGGCCTCCGGCTCCGGCGGCGGCCAGAAGGGGCTCGCCGACATCCTCACCCGCCTCGGCACCCCGCAGGTGCCGCGGCTGCGCATCGGCGTCGGCCCCCTGCCGGCCGGCTGGACCTCGGCCGACTTCGTCCTCGGCCGGTTCTCGAAAGCCGAACGCCCGGCGATCGACCAGCTCCTCGAGCGTGCCGCCGACGCGGTCGAGGAGTGGGTCGGGGCGGGCATCGAGGCGGCGATGAACCGCTACAACTGAGGCCCCGCGCGAGGCCCCCCGGGCCCGCCGCCCCCTCCCCGGCCTCCCCGTCCCGCCCCCGTCGCCCCCTCCGGACCCCCGGAAACGGCCGTTTCCGCCCGGGGCCTCGGGAAACCAGGTCCCGGTGTGGTAGCCTCTCCGGGATCGGAATCGGCCGCCCGGGCCCGGTTCCCATTCCCAGGAGTGACGAGCGACATGGTGGTGTACGAAGGGATGTTCATCCTCGATCCGACGAAGTACGCGCGCGATCCGCAGGCCATCACCCAGCAGGTGGCCGACCTGATCTCGCAGCACGGCGGCACGGTGCTGGCGGCGCGGCTGTGGGACGAGCGGAAACTCGCCTACCCGATCAAGGGGCACAAGAAGGGGGTGTACTGGCTCACCTACTTCAAGATGCCGGGCGGCGGCGTGGCCCCGCTGGAGCGGCAGTGCGAGATCAACGACGAGATCATCCGCAAGCTGATCCTCAAGGTCGATCCGCGCATCGCCGACGCGCTGGTGCAGCACGCGCTGGCCGGCTCGGAGGCGGCGCAGAAGCGCACCACGGCCCCCGCCCCGGCGGCTTCCTGACGGCGGCCGGCTGCGCCCGACTTGCAGCGGGGTCGCGGGGCCCATAGGATGGTGAACGGACGTTCATCCCTGCGGCCGGCCTGGCCGGTCCGCATCCCGCGAGCGGGCACGACCCGGTATTTCCAAAGGAGCCAGCGATGGCCAGCTTCAACAAGGTGATCCTCCTCGGCAACGTGACGCGCGATCCGGAGTTGCGCTACATCTCGAGCGGCTCGGCCGTGACGGAGGTGGGCCTGGCGATCAACAACCGCCGCAAGGGCCCCAACGGCGATCTCATCGAGGAGACGACCTTCGTCGACGTCACCTTCTGGAGCCGTGACGCCGAGATCATCGGCGAGTACGTCACCAAGGGCACGCCGCTGATGGTCGAGGGCCGGCTCAAGCTCGACACCTGGGAGAAGGACGGCAAGAAGAACTCCAAGCTCCGCGTCATCGGGGAGCGGTTCGTGCTCCTCGGGGGCCGGGACGGCGGCGGTCCCCGGGGGTCCGGGGAGGAGGGGGTGGCACGGCCGAAACGGGCCGTCGGAGGCCGCCCCAACGCCCCCTCCGGGGCCGACCATGACGCCGAGCCGGTCGGGGGCGGGGGGGACAGCCACCGCTCCATGGCCGGATCCGACGACGACATTCCCTTCTGATCCGGGGCGTGGCACACTGGTGCCCCCTCCGCCCCGAGACGACACTCGACGGCACGATTTCCGACCACGTACCACCGACCCGCGATCCCCACGAGATTCCCATGGCGAAGTCCTCTTCCACCACGGCCCCCAAGCGTGCCCCTGCGACGGCTGCGGGTGCCCACACCGGCCAGCTCCCCCGCGGGAGCCGCGGCGGCATCGAGCTGCTCCTGGTCCACAATGTCGAGCACCTCGGCAAGCAGGGCGAGGTGGTGGAGGTGAAGCGCGGCTACGCCGTGAACTACCTCCTGCCCCAGGGGCTGGCGACAGTCGCCACCGACCACCACAAGCGGATGGTGGCGAAGCACAAGGCGAAGCTCGAGGAGATCGCCCGCGAGCGCCTCGCGGGCCTGCGCTCGCTGCTCGACGAGGTGGTGCGCACGACCGTGACGATCGAGGCCAACGCCAACGACGAGGGCCACCTCTACGGGTCGGTCACGGCGGTGGAGATCGCGCGGGCGCTCAAGCAGCAGGATCTCGTGGTGGTCCCCGACCAGATCATCCTCCAGGGCCCCCTCAAGGTGCTCGGCCTGTACACCGTCAAGGTGCGGCTGGCCAACGAGGTGGAGGGGGATCTCAAGGTGTGGGTCGTGCCGACCAGCGGAGACGGCGCCGGCAAGTGATCCCGGCCGGGGTGGCGGCGAGGGCGGTAACCGGGAAGCAGGAGGCTTCGGGATGGCGTCATCGCGGCGATCGGGCGACCTGATCGACGGTGAGGGGCGCGGCCGTGGCCGCGACGGCGACCGCCCGCGCCGCGACGGCCCCCGCCTGCTGTCGTCTCCCCACGCGCCTCCGGTCGATCTGGAGGCCGAGCGCGGCGTGCTGGGGAGCATCTTCCTCAAGCCCGATGTCTGCGACGACATCTCGCTCGTCATCCGTCCGGCCGACTTCGCCGACGAGTCGCACCAGATCCTCTTCCACCACATCCTCGAGCTGCACGAGACGGCCAAGCGGATCGACACCACGATCGTGCTCGACCGCCTCCGCTCCAAGGGAGACCTGGAGCGGATCGGCGGGGCGGCGGCGATCGCCGAGATCATCGAGGCGGTTCCGCACGCGGCCCACGCCATCCACTACGCGCACATCGTCCGCGACAAGGCGGTGCTGCGGGCCCTGGTGGACGTCGGCACCGACATCCTCCGCGACGCCTACGACTCCGCCGACGAGCCCCGGGAAGTGCTCTCCCGGGCCGAATCGAAGCTGTTCGGGATCCTCGAGGAACGCGGCTCCGCCGACGCCACGCCGATCCAGCCCGTGCTCGACCGGGTGCTCGAGCGCATGGACGCCCGGATGCGGCAGGAGCATGCCCTGGGGGGGGTCGAGACCGGTTTCACCGACCTCGACGCGCTGTGCGGCGGCCTCCACAACTCGGAGCTCGTGATCCTCGCCGCCCGGCCCAGCATGGGGAAGACGGCGCTGGCGATGAACATCGCCGAGCACGTCTCGATCGCCAACCGGCAGCCGGTGCTCTTCGTGAGCCTCGAGATGGCGGCGACCGAACTCGCCGACCGTCTGCTCTGCTCCCTCGCGGGCGTCAACGGCCAGCGCCTCCGCAACGGCACGATCTCCAAGCAGGACCGGCGCCGGCTGGTGGAGAAGGCCGGCGAGATCAGCAGCGCGCCGTTGCACATCGACGACACGCCCGGCCGGACGCTCACCGAGATCGCGGCGGTGGCGCGGCGCATGAAGCGGCGCGGGGGGCTGTCGTTGGTGGTCATCGACTACCTCCAGCTCATCGAGCCCGACAATCCGCGCGATCCGCGGCAGGAGCAGGTGGCCCGGATCGCGCGCCGCCTGAAGATGATGTCGCGCGAGCTCGACATCCCGGTGCTCTGTCTCGCGCAGCTCAACCGCCAGGCGGAGGCCTCGAAGGACAACCGTCCCCGCCTCAGCCATCTCCGCGAGTCGGGGGCCATCGAGCAGGACGCCGACCTCGTGATGTTCGTCCACCGCGAGGAGTATTACCGCACCAGCGACGAGGAACGCGTGCCGGTGAAGGGGCAGGCGGAGATCATCGTCGCCAAGCAGCGCAACGGCCCGATCGGCGAGGCGAAGCTGCTCTGGCAGCACGACTTCACCCGCTTCGTGAATCCGGAGCACCGTCAGTACGACGAGTTCGAGCAGTTCTCCGGCTTCTGATCCCCCGTCCGGACGGGGCCGGGTGAGGTTCGCGGATGCTTCCCGGCGGGCGGTGCGGGCCCTCCGGTGCCGCCGCGGTCAGGGGCGTTTGCCACCGGGCGGCGGGGCATCGGCGCGTCGGCGATCGGTGCCGGGAGTGATGTCGAGCTCGAGGCCGTCGTTCTCCCCCCGCTCCAGCCGTTCCCACGCGATCGCCCCCATCGCGGCGTTGTCGGTGCACAGCTCCCTCGGGGGCACGAGCACCGCCACGCGGCGGCGGCGGCCGAGATCCTCGAGGGCCTCCCGAAGGAGGGTGTTGGCGGCCACGCCCCCCCCCACCATGAGCACACGGCATCCGGTGCGCTCGAGCGCCAGGCCCACCTTGGCGAGGATCGTGTCGACGACCGCCTGCTGGAAGGACGCGGCGAGATCGGCCCGGGCGCGCCCCTCGGGCGGAGGCCGATCCTCCGGGGCGCCAGGGGGGCGGATGCGGTAGCGCAGCGCGGTCTTCAGTCCGCTGAAGCTCATGTCGAGCCGGTCCCGATCGCCGGCGAGGGGGCGCGGGAAGCGGTGGGCCCGGGGATCGCCCCCGGTCGCGGCACGCTCCACGGCCGGCCCGCCGGGGTAGCCGAGCCCGAGCAGCGCCGCGGCCTTGTCGAAGGCCTCTCCGGCGGCGTCGTCGATCGTGCCCCCGAGGCGCTCGAGATCCAGCGGCGAGCGCACGTGGAACAGCGAGGTGTGGCCGCCGCTGGCCACGAGGCCGACGGCGGGCCAGACGGCACGGTCGCCGTGGGCGATGCGGCAGGCGTAGAGATGCGCCGCGACGTGGTCGTAGCCCACCAGCGGGCACCCCAGCGCCGCGGCGACGCCCTTGGCGGCCGCCACGCCCACCAGCAGCGACCCCACCAATCCCGGCCGCACCGCCACGGCGACGGCCTCGATCGCGCCGCGCGACACGCCCGCGCGCGAGACGGCCTCGTCGATGACCGGCACGATCCGCTCGACGTGGGCCCGCGCGGCGAGCTCCGGAACGACGCCGCGCCAGGCGGCGTGGAGCGCTTCCTGGCTGGCCACCACGCTCGAGAGCACCCGCCTGGCGCGGTCGATGACCGCGGCGGCGGTCTCGTCGCAGGTGGTCTCGATCGCCAGCAGGGGCACGGCGCGTGGCTCCGACGCTTCGGGGGGCGCGGGGCCACCGGCCCCGGTGCCGCCCGCGTCAGTAGTCGTACCACATCCCGATGCCGGCCCGGTTCTGATTCCGGTAGACGAACTCGTACTGCGGATCGGCGCCGTAGAGATACTCGAAGCCGATCCGGTAGAGCTTCTCGCTGCGCCTCCCGCGCCACGCCCAGCCGGTCTGGACGCAGACGTTGCCCCCCCAGTCGAGCTCCTGCCGCGAGAAGCCGTTCACCGCCAGGAACGGCGCCCCCCGGCCACCGGTGGGACGGGCCTGGATCAGCTCCGCGCCGGCCTGCAGTTCCCAGGGCTCGGCGCCGCCGGCGGTGTAGAAGGCCCAGCCGACCTCGCCGTAGAGGCGCAGCCAGTCGTACAGGTAGTAGGAGTTGCCCCACACGATGCAGTCGCGGACGTAATTGATCCGCGGATAGGTGGGGTACTTGATCATGAACTCGTCGCCGAGGTGCGCGCTGTTGTGGTAGTAGGCGAGCTTCGTCTGCCAGCGCCCCACCCCGTAGACCAGCGGCACCCCGAAGCGGTAGTCGCCGGAGCGCAGGTCGCGGTCGTCCTCGGGGTCGAGGCGCACGAAGGCGGCCCCCTCGATCTGGACCTCGAAGCCCTGCGGATGGACCACCGGATCGGAGCCGTAGCGGAGGATCGTGGCCCGGCCGCCGAGCGTCGTATCCCACAGCCACCCATCCTGACCGATGTCGGTCTGCGGGGGCGGATCGCTGTCGTAGTACCACACCGAGCCGATGCGCGACTCCTTGGGGCCGGCCAGGTAGCTGGTGTAGATGAGGTTGTTGGGGAGGAGGTGCCAGGCCCAGGGGCGCGGCGCCCAGAGATCGTCGAAGCCCTCCGGGAAGGCGGCTCCCGGGGTCAGGTAGCCGTCCTCCGCCCCCGCGGGGAGCGGCTCGTAGGGCATGTCGAGCACCACCGGGCCTCCGGCGGCCACCGGGGGGAGCGACTCCACGGCGGGCTGCATCCGAGGCGCGGCGTACGCCGGTACGGGCGCCTCGCCGGGCACCATGCCCCGAACGTCTCCCCCGTCGAGCGGCCCCGGCTGCGCGGGCGCGGCTGGCGCACCCGCCAGGACGGCGCAGATCGCAAGCGCCAGCGCCGCGGGGCGGCTGCGCGTCGAGCGGGCTCGGAGACGCGATCGCATCGGGGCGGGCGGGCGGGGAGGTGGTCCCCGGACCGTCGTCCGGGGAGGGCGGGGCAAGGCGGCGACGCAGTGCGGGCGACTCTACGCGGGGCGTGATCGCGGACTCCAGAGAGATCGGCACAGCCGGCGCCACCGGACCAACTTCCCACCCCGCGGAACCCCCGATTGGAGCGACTGCCACCCACGGCCCCCCCCGCCGCCACGCCCCCTCCCCGCGATGCGGAGGGTACGATGTCGTGCGGGCTTGCCGGGCCCCCCGACTCCACCCCCGTTTCCGCCGCCCCCCGGCCTGCGTTCCCCCCCGTGATTCCGCTCGAAGGTCGCCCAGCCGCCATGACGTCGCCCCCCTCCCCGTCGCCCGCCCCCGCCGACGACACGCTCGCCGCGGCCCTCGGACGGATCCCCAGCGGCCTGTTCGTCGTCACGTGGCGCGAGGCCGACGGCGATCGCACGATGCTCGCCAGCTGGGTGACGCAGGCCGGGTTCGCGCCGCCGGCGGTGTCGATCGCCGTCGCGCCCTCGCGCGACCTGCTGGCGGCCCTGGATCGGGGAGCGAGTTTCGTCGTCAACATCCTCGGCGAGTCGCAGCGCGGGCTCCTCTCCCGCTTCGGCCGCCCCCCCGCCCCGGGCGAGGCGGCGCTCGAGGGCGTGGAGGTGGAGCGGACCGCCGCCGGGAACGCGGTCCTGCCCGGATCGAGCGGCTGGCTGGAGTGCCGCGGGGTCTCCCGGGCCGCCGGCGGGGACCACGTGGTGGTCGTCGCCGAGGTGGTCGCGGGGGGCGCCGGGCCGGCAGGGCAGCCCCTCGTCCACGTGCGGAAAAACGGGTACCGTTACTGACCCCCACGGGGCCGGCCGTCGCCACCCCGGCGCGGGCGCCGCCCCGTCCCTTCCAGGGTTCGAATCCAGGGTTCGGAGACCTCCACCATGCGTCGGTATCTCGCGCTCGTCGTCGCCTGCCTCGCGTGCCTCGCCGCGGGCTGCTCCTCCGGGTCCAAGCCGGCCCAGCCGGGCGCCGGCGCGGCCGCCAAGGGGGGCACCGCCTCCGCGCGCCGCCTCATCTTCCTCACCAACGGCGACGACCCGTTCTGGGACGCCTGCAACGCCGGTCTGCAGGAGGGTGCGAAGCAGTACGACATCGCCGCCAAGGGCCTCACGGTGGTGATGGAGAAGAACAACGGCACCGCCCAGGGCCAGATCGAGAAGCTCCGGCAGTTCGCCAGCCAGTCCGACATCGCCGGCGTCGCGATCTCCGTGATCCAGGCCGACAACGTCGCGATCATCGAGGAGATGAAGAACCTCGCCGCCAAGGGGGTGAAGGTCATCACCGTCGACAGCGACGTCGACCGGGCCCGCTTCCGGGACGCCCGGCCCTACTACATCGGCACCGACAACATCGTCGGCGGGCGCCTCCTCGGCGCCGCCGCCGCCAAGATTCTCGCCTCCAAGAACGTCACGTCCGGCGGCTACGTGCAGTTCGCCGGCTTCACCGACGTCGACAACGCCCGGCAGCGCATGGACGGCTTCAAGGAGGCCGTGGGGACGGCCTACACCGAGCTCGACCGGATGCCCGACCAGATGGAGGGAGCCAAGGCCCGCGACAACGTCCGCACGGCCCTGGTGAACCACCCCGATCTGGTGGCGCTGGTGGGCATCTGGGCGTACGACGCCCCGGCGATCGCGGAGGTCGTCAAGGAGCGCGACGTCCGCGCCAAGACGGCCGTCGTGACCTTCGACGCCCAGGCGGTGGCCCTGGAACACATGGCCGACGGCCTGATCGACGCGATGGTGGTGCAGAATCCGTTCGAGATGGGGGGGCAGACGGTGCGATTGCTGGTGGCGTTGATCGAGAACGACGCCAAGGTGCTCGCCGACATGTTCCCCAAGAAGGACGCCGAGAACGGCGACATCTACACCACGGGGCTGCGGCTGGTGGTGCCCGACGAGAACTCGCCGGTGAAGGCCGACGAGATGCCGAAGGACATCCCCCACGAGCGCCGCACGCTCAACGAATTCCGGGAATGGCTCAAGCGCTACAACCTCTCGAGCTCCTGACCGCCCCGTGTCCGCGCGGCACCGCACGGCCTCCTGCCTGGAGGCTCCCCGAGGCGAGGGTCCGACGGCCCCCCCATGACCCCCTCCACCCCGCCAACGACGCCCCCCCGAGGTGACGCCGCCGCGCGCCCGCGGCGCACGCATCTCCTGGGGCTCCGCTCCGGGGAATGGGCCCTCGTGGGGGCGATCGTCGTGGCGGTGGTGCTCACCGGCCTGATCGACTCCAACCACAGCTACTTCCGCCTCCCCTGGCAGAGCCTCACCGACATCCTCCGCAACACCGCGCTCCTGGGGATCTTCGCCCTCGGGGCGACGGTGGTGATCATCGCCGGGGGCATCGACCTCTCCGCCGGATCGATGATCGCCCTCTCGGGCACGGTGTGCGCCACGACCATGCTGGTCCTCGCCCCGCAGGCGATGCAGTCGTTCAAGCCGGTCGGCGGGGCGGTGGTGGCCGTCGGCGTCGCCGCGGCGCTGCTCACCGGCTTCATGGTGGGAACCCTCCACGCCTGGCTGATCACCGCCGTCCGGCTGCCCCCCTTCATCGCCACGCTCGCCACGCTGGTGGGGCTGCGCAGTTTCGCCCGGGCCCTCTGCGAGAGCGTCACCCAGGCCGTCACGCCGACGAAAAGCGCCCTCGTGAACGTCTACGATCCGATCTTCAAGGCGGTGCGCGAGAACGTCTGGGTGCCGGTGACGGTGTTCGTGCTCCTGGCGCTGTTCACCTGGGTGCTCCTCACCCGCACGGTGCTCGGCCGCCACATCCACGCCCTCGGCGGCAACGAGCAGGCGGCGCGGCTGGCCGGCATCCGCACCGACAACGTGAAGTGGTTCGCCTACTGCTTCGGCGCGATGACCGCCGCCCTGGCGGGGCTGTTCTACGTGGCCAACGAATCGGTGGCGCAGCCGGTCAACCAGGGGCGCGGCCACGAACTCAACGCCATCGCCGCGGCGGTCGTCGGGGGCTGCTCGCTCTCCGGCGGCGTCGGCACGGTGCCCGGCACCGTGCTGGGCGCGGTGTTCCTGCGCGTGGTCATCGACGCGGTGTCGAAGATCATCAAGACCGGCGCCGACGTCTACGAGGGCCTGATCGTCGGCATCGTGGTGGTGATCGCGGTCACCTTCTCGCAGCTCGGGGCCCTGGCCCGCGGCGGCACGCGCCTCCTGCCGGGGGCGCTGGGGCTGTGCGCCATCCCCACCCTGGCGATCCTCGCCGGGGCGATCGCCTCCATGACCGCCGGGCGCAACGGCGGCATCGCCACCGGCGTCGCCTCCCTCCTCCTCCTCGGCGCCCTGCGGGTGTGGGAGTCGCGGCGCGCGCCGGCCTGAGCCGCGCCGGTTCCCTTTTCCCCCGCACCGGCCGCCCCGCGGATCCCGTCGCATGCCCCCCCCTGCCCACGCCGTGCGGATGCTCGGGATCACCAAGCGCTTTCCCGGGGTGGTGGCCCTCGACGACGTCTCCCTCGAGGTGCGCACCGGCGAGGTGCACGCGATCTGCGGCGAGAACGGCGCCGGCAAGAGCACGCTGATGAAGATCCTCTCCGGCGTCTACGGCCCCGACGCCGGCGTCCTCGAGGTGGGGGGCCGGGCGGTGCGTTTCTCCGGCACGCGCGACGCCGAGGAGGCGGGGATCGCGATCATCCACCAGGAGCTGGCGCTGGTGGAGGATCTGCCCGTGGCCGCCAACGTGTTCCTCGGCCGGGAGCGGCGCGGGGCACTCGGCCTCGTCGACGACCGCTCGATGGAAGCGGAGTGCGCGGGCCTCTTCGAGCAGCTCGAGTGCACCGTCTCCCCCCGCGACCGCACCGGAAATCTCCGCGTGGGGGACCAGCAGCTCGTCGAGATCGCCAAGGCGCTGTCGCTCGACGCCTCGATCGTCGTCATGGACGAGCCGACCAGCGCGCTGACGGAGGCCGAATCGGCGCGGCTCGAGCGCACGATCCGCCGCCTGGTGGAGCGGGGCACGACCATCCTCTACATCTCCCACAAGATGGACGAGGTCTTCCGCCTCGCCGATCGGATCACGGTTCTGCGCGACGGCCGGCACGTGCGCACCGTCGATCGCGCGGCCACCTCCCCCCGCGAGGTGACCGGATGGATGGTGGGCCGGGAGATCGCCGGCCACGGCTTCCACGGGGCCCGGCCGCGCGGTGACCGCCTCCTCGAGGTGCGCGACCTCACCCTGCCGTGGCCCGAGCATCCGCGCGGCTATCGGCTGCGCGACATCGCGCTGGATCTCCACGCCGGCGAGATCCTCGGCATCGCGGGCCTGATGGGCGCCGGCCGCACGGAGCTCCTCGAGATCCTCTTCGGCGCCGGCGAAGACACCTGGAGCGGCTCGATCCGGCTGCACGGCCGTCCGGTGCGCTTCCGCCACCCCCGCGAGGCCTGCGCCGCGCGCGTGGCGATGGTGACGGAGGATCGGAAACGCCTGGGGCTGTTCGCCGATCTCGACGTGGCGGCGAACGTGAGCCTCTGCGCCCTGGAGGAGGCGCTGCGGCACGGCTTGCTCGACCGCGCCGCCGAGGACCGGCTCGCCGAGGGGCCGGTGCGCGACACCGGCGTGAAGACCCCCGGGCTGCACGCCCCGATCACCGGTCTCTCCGGGGGCAACCAGCAGAAGTGCATCATCGGCCGCTGGCTGCTGACGCGCCCCGAGATCCTCCTCCTCGACGATCCCACGCGCGGCATCGACGTGGGGGCCAAGGCGGAGCTCTACGCCCTCATCGACCGGCTCTGCCGCCAGGGGCTCGGCGTGATCCTCACCTCGAGCGAACTGCCGGAGCTGCTCACCCTCGCCGACAGGATCGTGGTCCTGGCGGAGGGGCGGGTGACCGCCGAGTTCCCGCGCGCGGAGGCCACCGAGGCGCGGATCATGGAGGCGGCCACGGCCGGCTGATCAGGCCCCCAGCCAGCGGGCCACGAGCCCGCGGGCCCGGGCCTCGTCGCGTGTCCCGGAGACGATGGCCCGCCCGTCGGCGAACACGGCCAATTCGATCCCCCCCTCGAGCGCCACGCGCACGATCCAGGGATTGGCCGTCACCCGGCCGCACGCCGCCATCCGCGCGGCGAAGGCGGCCAGATCGACCGCCGCCCCCGGCGGCGCCGCGACCTGCACCGCGTCGCGGCCGCACAGCGGCGTGGCACCCCCGCCGGCGCGCCCCTCGAGCCACGGATAATCCCCCTGCCGGCAGGTGGGGCAGCCCGCGGCCGCGAGCGGGGCGAGGTCGACGCAGCGCCACAGGTTCTCCCACAGGTCGCAGACCAGGAGGCGGTTGCCCACCCGATCGAGCGCCCCGACGAGGATCTTGATCGCCTCGGCGGCCTCGACGGCGCCCACCACCAGCGCCGCCGGCCCGATGATCCCCGCGGTCTCGCAGGTGGGCAGCGCGCCGGGCGCCGGCGGCTCGGGCACCAGGCAGCGCAGGCAGGCTGTGCGGCCCGGCAGCACGGCGAGCACGCGCCCCTCGGCGCCGATCGCGCCGCCGTGCACCCAGGGGATCCCGGCCCGGCAGGCGAACTCGTTGACGAGGAACCGGGCCTCGAAGTTGTCGGTGCCGTCCACGATCAGGTCGACACCGCCGAGGAGCCGCGCGGCCGACGCGGCGGTGAGGTCGGCGACCACCGGCTCGATCCGGCAGGAGGAATCGATCCGCTCCAGGTGCCCCGCGGCGGCCACGGCCTTGGGGATGCCGGCGGCGACGTCGGCCTCGTCGAAGAGCACCTGGCGGGGGAGGTTCGAGCGCTCCGGCACGTCGCGGTCGATGATCCGCAGGCGTCCCACCCCGGCCCGCGTGAGGGCCATCGCCACCACGCTGCCCAGCGCCCCGCACCCGACCACGGCCACGCCGGCGGCGGCGAGCCGCGCCTGCCCCGCGGCGCCCAGCGGGGCGAAGCGCATCTGGCGCGAATGACGCTCGGGATCGACGGGCATGGGGAGCGGGTCCTCGCGGCTCAACCGATCAGGTAGCCGGCCCAGTCGAACGGCCCCGGTGCCGGCCGCGCGGCTGCCCAGGCGGCCAGCCGCGCCTGGAGCGCGTCGCAGGCCGCCCGTGCCGCGGCCGCGGGCATGCCGGCGGAGGCGGTCTCGTGGGCCATGCACGGCACGGCGGCGGCCCGCCGCCAGCCGTCGTGGGGCACGGCCCCCGGTGCCAGCCGCGCCACCAGGAGATCGAAGCCCGGCGGCGACGGCGGCGG
>CAISKG010000239.1 GCA_903885855.1 uncultured Planctomycetaceae bacterium | reverse complement strand
TGGCGGCCAGCAGGGCGTCGGGATCGGGGCGGTCGCGCGCGGCCGTCATGGCGAGCCGCTCCGCCCCTCCCTCCGCGTCTGCCCCGCCATCTCCCGGAGCCCGTCGTTGAGCCGGACCACGTTCACCCGAGGCTGCCCGAACACCCCCAGCGACCGCGGCTCGACCGATCGCTCCACCAGGCGGCGGACGTCGTCCTCGGGCAGGCCGCTGCGGGCCGCCACGCGGGCCACCTGGAGGTACGCCGCCGGCGGCGAGATGTGGGGATCGAGGCCGCTGGCGCTGGACGTGACCAGATCCACCGGGATCGGGCCCTCGTGGGAGGGGTTCTCGGCCCGGATCGCGGCGATCCGCGCGGTGGCGGCCGCGGCGAGCGTCGGGCTCGTCGGCCCCAGATTCGACCCGCCCGACACGCCGCCGGTCGCGGCGGTCGGCCGGCCGTGAAACCATTCCGGGCCGGACCACGCGGCCGCCCGGGCGGCGTCGAGCACGAGCGCCTCCGCCGGCCCTCCGCCGAGCAGTCGCGCTGCGGCCGCGACGAATCCGGTGTAGGCGATCGTCGCCGCCGCGAACGCGCCGAGCAGCACCACCGCCGGGCGCACCGTCGACCGCCACGGCCGCTCATCTTCGTGGTCGAAAGGGTTCATCAGCGCGCCATGAAGGCCGAGAGGAGGAGATCGATCGCCTTGATGCACGGGAAGGGCAGGATCAGTCCCCCGACACCCCAGACCGTGAGATTCGTCCGCAGCAGCTCCGCGGCGGGGCGCGGGCGGTAGGGCACCCCCTTGAGCGCCAGCGGCACGAGCCCCACGATCACCAGGGCGTTGAACGCCACCGCCGAGAGCACCGCCGTGGTGGGCGAATGGAGCCGCATCAGGTCGAGCCGCTCGAGCTGCGGGTAGATGCCGCCGAACGCCGCCGGGAGGATCACGAAATACTTGGCGATGTCGTTGGCGAGGCTGAAGGTCGTGAGGCTGCCGCGCGTCATGAGCAGCTGCTTGCCGACGCGCACGATCTCGAGGAGTTTGGTGGGGTCGCTGTCCAGGTCGACCATGTTGCCGGCTTCCTTCGCGGCCTGGGTGCCGGAATTCATCGCCACGGCGACGTCGGCCTGGGCGAGGGCGGGCGCGTCGTTCGTGCCGTCGCCCGTCATCGCCACGAGGTGGCCCTCCGACTGGTAGCGCCGGATCATCGCCAGCTTGGCCTCCGGCGTGGCCTCCGCAAGGAAGTCGTCCACGCCGGCCTCCGCGGCGATGGCCGCGGCCGTGAGGGGATTGTCGCCGGTGATCATGACGGTGCGGATGCCCATCGCCCGCAGCTCCTGGAACCGCTCGGCGATGCCCCCCTTGACGATGTCCTTGAGCTCGACGACACCGAGAACCCTGGCCCCGTCGGCGACCAGGAGCGGCGTGGAGCCCGCCTTGGCGACGGAGTCGCAGATCGCGTGGAGATCGCCGTCCACGGTGCCGCCGGCCTGCTCGACATGACGCACCACCGCGTCCCGGGCCCCCTTGCGGATCCGTCGGCCGTCGAGATCGACGCCGCTCATCCGCGTCTGGGCCGTGAACGGCACGAACGTCGCCCCCGAGGGCGGAGATGTCGCGGCCGCGTATGCCGTGACGCTCCTTGGCGAGCACGACGATGGATCGGCCCTCGGGCGTCTCGTCCGCCAGGCTCGCCAGCTGCGCGGCGTCGGCGAGATCCCGCTCGGCCACGCCGTCGGCGGGGAGGAACGCCGCCGCCTGACGGTTTCCCAGGGTGATCGTCCCGGTCTTGTCGAGGAGGAGCACGTCGACGTCGCCGGCCGCCTCGACCGCCCGCCCGCTGGTCGCCAGCACGTTGGCGCGCACCATCCGGTCGATGCCGGCGATCCCGATCGCGGGAAGCAGGCCTCCGATCGTGGTGGGGGCCAGACAGACGAACAGGGCCGCGAGCACGGCGAGGCCGATCGGCGCGCCCCGGCCGGCCGTCGACGTGGCGTGGATCGAGAACGGCAGGAGCGTCGCGGTGACCACGAGAAACACGAGCGTGAGCCCCGCGAGGAGGATGTCGAGGGCGATCTCGTTCGGGGTCTTCTGACGCTTGGCTCCCTCGATGAGGCCGATCATTCGGTCGAGGAAGCTGTCGCCGGGGTTCGCGGTGATGCGCACGACGAGCCAGTCGGAGAGCAGCCGGGTGCCGCCGGTGACGGTGTTGCGGTCGCCGCCGCTCTCACGGATCACCGGCGCGCTCTCCCCCGTGATCGCACTCTCGTCGACGCTGGCCACGCCCTCGACGACCTCACCGTCGCCGGGCACGAGGTCGCCGGCCACGATGAGCACGTGATCCCCGGCGCGCAGGAGCGGGGAGGCCACGATCTCCACGGCGGCGTCGGGGCGCGGCGCGGCCAGTCGTTTGGCAGGCGTATCCTTCCGCATCGACCGCATGGCGTCGGCCTGCGCACGGCCGCGCCCCTCCGCCAGCGACTCCGCGAACGTCGCGAAGAGCACCGTGGCCCACAGGCCCGCCGCTACGGCCGCCACCAGAAGGGGTGACTCGCCGCCCGGTGAGCCGCACATGCGCAGGATCGCCAGGGCGGTGATCAGCACCGCGCCGACCTCGACGGAGAACATCACCGGCGATCGCAGCATCCGTCGCGGGTCGAGCTTCGCGAACGCACCCGGCAGCGCGGCAGCGATCGCCCGGCCGTCGCCGAGCAGACCGGAGACGGGCGGCCCCCCGCGACCCGCGCGGGCCTCGCCGCTCACGGCGCGGCTCCCGTGAGCGGCTGCAGCGCCTCCGCGATCGGGCCCAGCGCGAGTGCGGGCACGAACGACAGCGCGCCGACGAGGTTGATCACGCCCGCCAGCAGGATCACGAACAGCGGGCCGTGCGTGGGGAGCGTGCCGAGCGACGCGGCGACCGGCCGTTTCGCGGCCAACGACCCGCCGAGGAGCACCAACCCGACCAGGGAAACCAGCCGTCCGCCCGCCATCGCGATCGCCAGCCCGATCGTCCAGAAGCCGCTGGTGGCGTCGAGCCCTCCGAACGCGGAGCCGTTGTTGTTGGCGGCGCTGGTGAAGGCGTAGAGGAGCTCCGAGAAGCCGTGCGGCCCGGGACTCGGGGCGGCGGCCGCCGCCCCCGGCACCACGCAGGCCGCCGCCGTCCCGATCAGGGCGGTGAGCGGAGGCACCAGCAGGATGAGCATCGCGAGCTTCATCTCGCGGGCCTCGATCTTCTTGCCGAGGTACTCCGGGCTGCGGCCCACCATCAGGCCCGCCACGAAGACCGCGAGGATCGCGTAGGTGATCGTGCCCGCGACACCCGTGCCGACGCCGCCGAACACCACCTCGCCGAGCTGCATCAGCCACAGCGTGACGAGCCCCCCCATGGGGCTCAGGCTGTCGTGCATGGCGTCGACGGCCCCGGTGCTGGTGGCGGTGGTGGCGGCCGCGAACACGGCCGACGCGGCGTTGCCGAACCGAAGCTCCTTGCCCTCGAGCGACCCGCCGTCGTGGGTCTCCGAGCGTCGCTGGTCGACGTCGGCCGGAAGCCAGGGATTGGGACGCGTCTCGGCGTGAACCAGCAGCATGATCGCCGGGGCGAGGAGAATCACGTTGGCGGCCAGGATCGCGCGGCCCTGCCGGCGATCCGAAACCCAGCGGCCGAACGCGAGGCAGCTCGCCGCCGGGATGGCGAGGATGGCGGCGATCTCGATGGCGTTGGACAGCGGCGTCGGGTTCGCGAAGGGATGGGCCGCGTTGGCGTTGAAATAGCCGCCACCGTTGGTGCCGAGCAGCGCGATCGCCGTCTGCGATGCCACGAGCCCGACGAGGGTCGACGCGTCGCCGTCGCCGAGCGTGAGCAGCGATTGGATCCCCCCTTGCCAGACGACGGCGATGGCGACGAGCGCCGACACCGGCAGGAGGAGGGCGAGCCCACCCCGCACGATGTCGAGCCAGAAGTTGCCGACGGTGCCGCTGGCCCGCCGGGCGAAGCCGCGCACCACCACCACCAGGGAACACATGCCGATCGCGGCCGAGACGAAGTTTTGCACGGTCAGGCCGAACACCTGCGACAGCGGCGAGAGGGCCGCCTCGCCGGCGTACGACTGCCAGTTGGTGTTGGTCACGAAGCTCACGGCCGTGTTGACGGCCACGCCCCAGGGCACCGCGGGCCGCCCGGCGGGATTCCAGGGCAGGCTGCCCTGGAAACGGAGGATGGCAAGCAGCACCGCGAATCCCGCCACGTGCAGCGTCACCAGGGCCCGCGCGTAGGCCGCGGCGGTCATTTCCCGCGGCGGCCAGCAGCCGGCCGTGCGCAGCAGCGCCGCTTCGAGTCGCCCCACGACCCCCGGCTCGGCGGCGGGCCGCCAGGGCTCGATGGGAAAGAGGCGCACGAGCAAGGGCACGAGGGCCAGCCCCGCCACGAGGGCCATGCCGAGGATCGCGCCGGCTTCCAGCCACGCGTGCGTCATGAGAAGCGTTCTGGGGCCAGCATCGCCACGACGAGATACACGGCGAGGCCGCAGGCGACGATCGTGGCGATGGCGAGCACAGGCGTCATGATCGCGGGAATGGTGGATCGCATCGCTCGGCGGCGCCCGCGCCGAAATCCCTGACAACAGCGTTGGTCCGCCCCGGCGTCCATCCGGGCGTGGGCGCCGGGCGACCGAAACGCCGTCGCAGGAGGCGCCAGAATAGGGGCCGCGATGCCAGCCCGACAAGCGAGCGCCCCGGTGAGGGCCACCCGCGTGGGGGGAACGCTCGGCCAGTCATCCCGACGTCCTTATCAGGAGAAAAGAGTCGCGGCCCACGGCGTCACCGGGGCGACGCGATTCCAAGGCACCGTCACCGGAGGCGATCATGCGTGTTGGGCGTCGTGCGCGTTTGGCTCCCGCTCCGCTCGTGGTCGCGTCCGCGGTGCTCGTGCTCCTGGCGGGCCACCGCGGCGTCGCTGCGCCGGACGCCGGGGCCAAGGCGCGGGGCGAGTACAACTTCTACGCCCACAGCGCGCATGGCTCGTTGTCGCACGCGCGGACCCACGTCGAGACGTATCGGCGCTACCTCCACGAGACGCATGGCGTGCCGTTGCCCTCCGCCGCGGCGACGCCGTCCGCCCCGGTCGAGGATCACGCCGCCCAGATCGCCACGCACGGCGTCGTCGACGCGGACATCGCGCGCGAGGTGAGCGACCTGATCGCCGACGACATCGGCCGGATCCAGCGGCATGTCGATCGGATGCAGGGATAGGCCAAGGCCCGCGGGGATGCGGAAGCCCTCGCGAAACTGAACGAGGTCGAGAAGCAACTCGGCATCGCCAGACGGGCCCATGCCGCGCTCCACGAGCACCACGCCGGCGAGTCGATCGCACCCGCGACGGCGATGGACCTTGCGGAAAAGGTCACCGCCTCGCTCCGAGCCGCGCACGCGGCGCACGACGCGGTGGCAGAGCGGCTTGGGGCCGCCAGTCGGCCCTGATCCGCGGGGGGCCGAGCCGCCGCCGTCGCCCCCCTCGGCCGACGATCCCCGGGATGCGCCACTGGCCGCCCCGTGGCAGGCGCCTAGCATCTGACAACGTTCGTTTTCACAACCCTTCAGGAGTCCGTCATGTCCCGTCTCCGCATCGCCCTGGCCTCGCTCGGCCTCGTGCTCGGC
>CAISKG010000238.1 GCA_903885855.1 uncultured Planctomycetaceae bacterium | reverse complement strand
CGGCGTGCTCGCCGCCACCGCCACGGCGACGATCGCGATCGGCGCGATCGACGACGCTCCCACGATGCGGCTTCCGGCGGCCTTCCGGGTGACGGAAGACGTGCCGGGTCGGCTGGCATGGCCGGCCGGTGCGTTCGCGGACGTCGATTCCACCACGCTGTCGCTCGTGCTCGAGGCGACGGCGGGGACGATCGAGGCCCACGCGGCGGCGGGGGTGACGGTGGAGGGGGATGGCTCCCGGCGGACGCTCCGCGGCAGCCCGGCGGCGCTCTCCGCCTTCGCGGCGCTGGGCCGGGTCGGCTACGTGACGGAGGCCGACGGGACGGCGCCGCGAACGCTCTTCGCCACGCTCAGCGACGGCACGACGGCGGTACGCCGCGAGGTGCCGATCGTGGTGGTGCCGGTGGCGGACCGCCCGCTGCTGGCCGCGGCCGGGAGCCTCGTTCCCGCTGTCGACGGGGCGATCGGGTACGCCGATCTGCTGCGGGCCACGGGCGCCCGCGACGCCGACGGCGAGGCCGTGCGCTTCATTCTCGAGGGGAGCCAGGGCGGCCTGCTCGAGCGTTGGGACGGTGCTCGCTGGACGGCGGTGCGCGGGGCGATTCCGGTGTGGTGGACCGGCTATCCGGGGCCGGGGACGACGGTCATCGGGCCACGCACGATCCTGCGTTGGCGTTCCGACGGGTCGGGCACGAAGGCCACGCTCACGCTCCGCGGCTGGGACGGCGCCCGCGCCTCGGCCGTCGCCTGCCGCGTCGATCTCGCCGCGGGCTGAGCGGCCGTCGCGCTGGCGGTTCGGGCACGAAGCCCACGCTCACGCGCCGCCGCTGGGACGGTGTCCGTGCCCGTCCGGGCTCCCCGAGAGCGACTCGTACCAGGCGATCTCCCCGGCGAAGGCCTGCCGGAAGGCGCGCTCGAGGTCCGGGGGCAGGGATGTGTCGCGGTCAGCGGACCGATTGAGGGCCGCCTGCGGGAGCGGCGTCGACACGTCCAGCCGTGCGCGCAGGTATTCGAGGGCGGCGTCGATGCGCTCGAAGGGGAAGATGCGATTCACCGCCACCTCGCCCCGATCGTCCGTCACGAAGTGCAGATTGAGGAATCCCACCCAGCTCCCGTCGGTATGTCGGGTGATCGCGTCGGCGATGTAGGACGCGAAGGTCCGGTCGCCGAGGTAGCGATCCGGCTGGTCGGCGATCTCGGGGCGGCAGCGGAAACGGTACCAGCTCCGCGCTTTGTCCAGCGGATGCCGCACGATGCAGGCCACCTCGTACTCGGCCACCGGCTCGCCGTACGCCCCCATCATCCCGACGAACGTCCGGTAGTTCGCGTGCTTGAATCGCGCGTCCCCCGCGATCCGCGTCAGCCCCGGCACGCTGTCGGGGGAGAGCCACCGCTCGATGGTCGTGGTCGCCGTCTTGGGATTGGCGAGGAACGCGAAGCGTTTGCCGCGGTGGATGAGCATCTCGGTCGTAGCCTGGGGGGGGAGGAGGGACGATCCCGGCCGCTCACGCGCCGGCGAGCGCGCCTTCGATGCGAGCCAGGTCGTCGGCCGAGAGGCGCGCGTCGGCCGCCGCGACGAGATCGCCGAGTTGGCCCGGACGCCGCGCGCCGGCGATCGCGCCGGTGACCCCCGGCCGGGAGAGCACCCAGGCCAGCGCGACGGCGCCGGGGGAGAGCCCGTGGGGCAGGCCGATGGCCCGGAGCGTCTCGGCCGCGCGCAGGTTTCGCGAGAAGGCGGGCTCCTGGAAGAGGGGATTCTTCTGCTTGCGCCAGTCGTCGTCGGGCAGGGCCGCCACGCGCGCCGCGGTCCAGGTGCCGGTGAGGAGGCCCGAGGCCATCGGCGAATAGGCGAGCACGCCGATGCCCGCGGCGCGGCAGTGGGGGAGGATCGCCGTCTCGATGTCGCGCCGCAGGAGCGAGTAGGGGGGCTGGAGCGAGGTGATCGGGGCGATCCGCGCCGCCCGCTCCATCTGGGCGACGGAGAAATTGCTGACCCCGATCCAGCGCACGAGCCCCTCCTCGCGGAGCCGGGCCAGCTCCCCCCAGCCCTCCTCCACCTGCTCGTCGGGCTCCGGCCAGTGGACCTGCAGCAGGTCGATGCGCTCGACCGACAGCCGCGCGAGGCTCGCCTGGCACTCCGCCCGCACGCTCTCCCGCGAGAGGCACTTCCCCACCTGCCGCGCGGCGTCCCACACCCGGCCGCATTTCGTGAACACCAGCGGCCGGCGGCTCGGCGGGATCCCCGCCAGGGCCCGGGCCACCACCTCCTCGGAGCGGCCCATGCCGTACACCGGCGCGGTGTCGATCCAGTTGATGCCCAGATCGACCGCCTCGTGGATGGCGGCGATCGAGTCGGCGTCGTCCTGCCCGCCCCAGCCGAAGGCCCAGCCGCCGCCGCCGATGGCCCAGGCGCCCAGGCCGAGCGGCGTGATCGCGAGGTCGGAGTTGCCGAGAAGGCGGGTGTTCAAGGGGCGTGTCCTCGCGGGAAGGGATGCCTGGCGTCGACGCCGCCGTGGGACCGCGGCCGAGCCACCACATTCGCCGATCGGCCCGCCCCTGTCGAGTGGCCGCCGCGGCGTCGCTCAGCGCAGCGGCGAGAGCCCCGCCGCCGCGCGGAGGCGGTTGAGCGCCACGAGCGCCGCCGGGTCCCGGCCGAGCAGACGGACCAGCTGCGTGGCGCTGACGCCGAGCCGCTCGGCGGCCTCGGGCATCGCCAGACCCGCCGCGGCGATCGCGTCGAGCGCCTCGGCGACGAGGGCCGGGAGATCCTCGTGGTCGGCCGCCACCACGAGCCGCCGGTCGCGCCGGCGGCCGCACCACGCCGCCGAGGGGGCGGCCGCGGGGGGCTCGCGATGCTCGATCGCCAGGCGCATCCGCAGCCGGCGGACGGCGACGGCGCGGTTCTCGGCGCGGCTGCGCCGCTCGGAGGCCTCGGCCGCGACGCCGGTGGGACGGTGCCGGAGCACGACGCCCGTCTCCACCTTGTTGCGGTGCTGGCCCCCCGGGCCGCTGCGGCGCACGGCCGTCTCCTCGCACTCGGCGAGCAGGGCGTCGGCGGGCAGCGCGGCGGGGTGCATGGGGGCCAGCGGAGGGAACTCGGGTGCTCGGCCGTCGCGTCGCGCGGCGCCGGCAGGGGTGGGGTCACCCGCGATCGACGGGGCCGCCGTCGTCGAGCGCGCGGGCCAGTGGGCAGCCCGGCGGCGACGGGCCGCCGGCCCGGTAGCGCGCGAGGAGCTCGCGGGAACGCTCGGCGAGGCGGCGGCGCACCTCCCGGCGCTTCCCCTTCACGCGCGGGATGCGCAGCGAATCGTAGGCGGTGGTCTGGTGGCGCAGCCACGCGATCACCGCCGCCTCCGCGCGGCGCTCGATCGCGATCCGCTCGGTGCGGGCCACCGTGCCGCTGCCGACGGGCGTGGCATGGTCGGTGACGGCGCGGGCCAGCCGCCCGCCGAGCGCCGCGTGCCGCGCGTCGAAAGCCAGGAAGGCGAGCACCGCCGCGTGGAAATCCTCCACGTACTCCGCCTGCTCGCGCTCGCGCCGCCGCGCCGCGCCCGCCTGCTTCCGCGCCCAGGCGTCGGTGGCGCGCTCGGCGGCGAGATCGTGGCGGATGCGCTCGACGGTGGCCTCGGGCGCCCAGACGCCGAGGCCGAACACGCGCCGCCCGCGCCGCTCCACCATCACCCAGTGCTCGCCGGCCGCCTTGACGCGCCGCGTGAGGGCCGCGTCGCCCGGCTCCACGAGCACCCACTCCTCCGGTGCCGGCACGAGGCGGCCGCGTGCGTCGCGGACGGTGCGGTGATCGGGCCCCGGGCCCACGATCGCGCCCGGCGCCAGCGCGGCTGGGACCGCGCCCGGCGCCAGCGCGGCTGGGACCGCGGCCGGCGAACGCGCCGTACGGGCATCGAAACGGGATCGTCCGCCGCGCCGGTCCATGGCCGCCGGGATGCTCCGGGACGGGGCGTCGGTCAGTCGATCGCGCGGAAGCGCACCTTCCGCCAGCGCACCGAATAGGGGCCGGTCCCCTTGGCGATCCCGTGGACCTGGAATCCGACGTGCCCCTCGGGATCGTGCGGCTGGCGGAAGTCGGCCGTGGGGACGCCGTTGATCCAACTGCGGTAATGGTCCCCCTCGACGACGATCCGGTAGGCGTTCCACTCCCCCTTCTTGAAGGCCGCCCTGGCCGCCTCGGTGCGCACTCCATCGGTGCCGGTGAGCCCGCTCCACCACACGCCGCGCCGGGCCTCGTCGTAAAAATTGCCGGCGTGGCCGTCGATCGAGATCTCGCACTGCGGGCCGTAGAGCCGGCCGGCGGGGAGCGGGCCGCCGGCCCCCTCCGGCTTCTCGCCTTCCGCGGCCAGGTGGCTCCGCACCTGGACGCCGGAGTTGAGTTGGTCGTCGACCTTGACCTCGAACTCGAGCTCGAAATCCCTCACCGGCTCCTTCGTCGCCAGGAAGGTGTTCGGGCTCCCCTCGGTGGTGGTGCCGACGAGCACGCCGTCCTCGACGCGGTAGGTGGCGCTGCCGCTGACGACCTGGAAATCCTCGAGCGAGCCGTCGGCGAACCACGCGCGCCACTCGTCGGCGCCGCACCGCGCCGGGGCGGCGGCGGCCGCCAGCGCGACGGCGAGGGCCGGGAGGAGCCGGGCCGCG
>CAISKG010000237.1 GCA_903885855.1 uncultured Planctomycetaceae bacterium | reverse complement strand
GGCCGGGCGCCGTGGTTGGCCTTCTTCAGGCCGCGGTGGTCGTCGCCGCCAGCGTCGCGGCGCATGTGGCCGGCAACGCCCTCGGCACGCGCTTGCGCGACGCCACCGACCGCCATCTCCGCGCCCGGCGGCGCCGTGGCGACGCACCGCCGCCCCTGCCGGCCGCGGCGCCGGCCTTCCTCGAGACGCGGACCTCGCTCGGCCGCCTCGTGCCGGTGTCGGTGGCGATCGGCGCCGTGTGCGGCGGCACCGCCGGCGCGCTGGCCCTGGGGTGGATGACGCGCGCCACGGCCGCGGGCGCCGTCCTCGGCGGCGTGTCGTCGGCGGTCGTGGGGGGGTTGTTCGGCTTCCTGCTGGCGAGTTTCATCGAGATCGTCCGCACGAGCCTGCGCGAGGCGATCGCCGCCGAGGAGGGGCCGCGGCGCCCCGTCGGTGGGGGCCGGACGTAGCCGTTCCGCGACGGCCGCGCCGCGATGGCGGCGGACCGGGCCGCGTGGTACAACCCGATCCGCGGGCCTCCCCGCCCCCCTTTTCCGGCACGGCCGGCATCCGTCCCCCCCACCGCAGCAGAGGTATTCCCATGGCGAAGCCCCACCGCGGCCTGAAGAAGGCCAACCACGGCGCCCGGCCGGCCAACAGCAAGGCCCGCAAGGCGAAGCGGAAGCAGATCCGCACCTGACCGCCGTGCCCCCGGTTTCGAGGAGCCTTCCGTGGCGCCGCGCGACTACATCATCCATCCGAGCGAATACGATCTCGGAAACGTGATCGCCGACATCCACGAGATCCGCCGCCTCAACAAGCAGCGGTTCGAGATGGAGCAGTTGACGGCGATCGTCCACGAGGACGAGGCCCGCGGGCTGTGCGTGGGCTACAAGGATCTCGCCCATGACGAGTTCTGGGTGCGCGGCCATTTCCCTGGCATGGCCGTCATGCCCGGGGTGATGATGTGCGAGGCCGCCGCGCAGCTCTCGAGCTACTACACCCAGAAGCACAACCTCCTCGGGCTCGATGCCCACGTCGTCGGCTTCGGCGGCCTCGAGGAGGTGCGCTTCCGGGAGCCGGTGCTTCCGGGAGACCGGCTGGTGATCGCGGTGGAGCGGGTGCGCGTCCGCCCCAAGGCGATGATCGTCTGCCGCTTCCAGGGGCTGGTCCGGGAGAACATCGTCGTCGATGGCGTGATCAAGGGGGTTCCCCTGCCGGCCGATTTCATCTCCGCGGCCCGAGTCGGCGGCTGATCGCCCCATGCCGCGCCGCGCCGCGAAGAAACCCGACCCGTCGCTCGACCTCTCGGGGCACCTGTCGGTGCTGGCGGACGACCCCGCCTTCGCGGCCGCGCCCCTCCCCCCGCGCACGCTGTTCCCGGCGGCCGCCGCCGACGCGCCGGTGGAACTCGAGGTGGGCAGCGGCAAGGGGCTGTTCCTCACCGGTGCGGCCGCCGCCGCTCCCGAGCGCGTGTTCCTCGGCGTGGAGATCAGCCACGGCTACGCCCTGATGACGGCCGGGAGGCTCGCGCGCAGGGGGCTCGCGAACGCCAGGATCGTGTCGGGGGACGGCAACGTGCTCGTGCGCCGGCTCTTCCCCGACGCCTGTCTCGCCGCCATCCACGTCTATTTCCCCGACCCCTGGTGGAAGACACGGCACCGGAAGCGGCGCGTGCTCTCCGACGCGTTCCTGGCACACGCCGCCAGGGTGCTCGCCCCCTCGGGCACGCTGCACGTGTGGACCGACGTGGAGGAGTATTTCCGCGAGGCCCTCGCCGCCGCCGCGGCCACCGGCGGCTTCCTCCCGCCCGAGGAGGTGGGGGAGCGCGAGGCGGCCCACGACCTCGACTACCGCACGCACTTCGAGCGCCGCACGCGCCTCGCCGGCCAGCCGGTGTGGCGGGCGCGGCTGGGCCGCTCCGCGGCGCCCGCTGCGGTGTCGCGTGAGCCGATGCCCGGGCCCGCGCCCCCCGCCGGGGACTGATCCCCGCGGGATCGCCCCCCGGCCATCAGCGCGTGAGGGATTCGTAGGCCCGCGAGGCCACGCCCCGGCCCGCATCCGCCAGGGCCACGCCGTAGAGCCGCTCGCCGGCCGGGGTCGGGTAGCGTCCGGTGATGCACGCCTCGCACAGCGAGCCCCCCGGCATGCCGATCGCCCGGGCGACGGCCTCGACCGGCAGATAGCGGAGCGAATCGGCCCCCAGCCGCCGCGCCATCTCGGCCTGGGCCGCCTCCGTGAGCCGGCCCTCCTCGAGGAACGGCGGGGCGAAGAGCTCGCCGATCGTCGACATGTCGATGCCGTAGAAGCAGGGGGCCACGATCGGCGGGCAGGCGATGCGGACGTGGATCTCGCGCGCGAGCCCGAGGCTGCGCATCCTCCCCAGGAGGACCTTCATCGTCGTGCTCCGCACGATCGAATCCTCGACGAGGATCACGCGCTTCCCCTCGAGCACCTCGCGCAGCGGGGTGTACTTCGACTCGGCCTTCTGCCGCCGGCTCGCGGCGCCGTCGATGAACGTCCGTCCGGTGTAGCGGTTGCGGATCAGCCCCTCGACCGACGGGATCGACAGCGCGTAGGCCATGGCGTCGGCCGCCGCCTTGCTCGTGTCGGGCACCGGCACGACGACGGTGTCGGTGTCGATCGGCACCGTCTCCAGGCGGGCCAGCTCCTCGCCGAGGTGCTTGCGGACGAGATACACGCTCCGCTCGTCCATGGTGCTGGCGACGTTGGCGAAGTAGATCCATTCGAAGAAGCAGTGCGCCCGCCGCGGGCTCTCCGCGAAGCGCTCGATGCGGTGGCCGTCGGCGTCCACCACCAGCGCCGTCCCCGGCTCGAGCGACCGGATCGACTCGGTGGCGAAGCCGAGATTGAGCAGGGCGACGCTCTCGCTCGCCGCCGCCACCAGCCCCCCCTCGACGGCGTATTCCATCGGGCGGATGCCGAGCGGATCGCGGGCCACGACCAGACGGCCGCAGGCGTCGATGAGGGCGATGTTCCAGGCGCCGTCGAAACGCCGCGAGATGGCCGCCAGCAGCTCGCGGGGCGACGGGGCGGCGTCACCGGAGAGTTCGCGGCCGATGGCGTGGAGGATGACCTCGGTGTCGTTGTCACGCGCCAGGTGGTTCTCCCCGTCGGCCAGGATCTCGGCGCGGAGTTCGGGGTAGTTGGCCAGCTGGCCGTTGAAGCCGAACGAGAACCATTTCCGCTTCTGGATGTGGGGCCGCTCCAGCGGCTGGGCGTAGCCCCGGTCGTCGGCGCCGCAGGTGGCGTAGCGCACGTGGCCGATCGCGGCGGGCCCTGTGTGCTGCTCCATGAGCCGTTCGAAGGCGTTGCGGTGGCTCATCCCGAAGACCTCGCTGACGCTCCCCACGTCCTTGTGGGTGGCCAGGAGCTGCGTCCGGTCGGGATTCCAGGCGGTCATGCCCGCCGACAGCTGGCCGCGGTTCTGGATGTCGAGGAGCATCCGGGGGACGAGCCGGGCGACCTCCGACGGCCCCTGGGGGGGGCAGAGGGGGCTCGCGGGTCGCCCCGGAAGGTGATACACCGCCGCCAGGCCGCACTCGTGGTGGAGTTCGCTCACGGCTTCGCCCGGGGCCGGCCGCGGGGTGCCGTCCGCCGAGGAGTCCGGCGGCCGGTGGCGGCAGCGACGCCCACTCTACCCCACGGCACCGCCGACGCTCAATCGGCCGCCGCCCGGTCGCGGCGTCCAAGGGGAACCGCCGCCGGGGCGGGGGTTGGTAGGATGGCCTGCCGCCGGCTCCGGGCCGGCCCGTTCCCACGCACGCCCGCCATGCCCGACCCACTCCGCCTCGATGTCGCCCACGCGGCGAGTCTCGTCGTCGTGAAGGTCGGCACCCGCGTGCTCACGGGTCCCGACGGCCTGCTCGACCACCGTCGGATCGAGTCGCTCGGCCGGCAGTTCGACGCCCTGCTGGCCGCCGGGCGCCGCGTGGTGCTCGTCAGTTCCGGCGCCGTCGGCGCGGGCATGGGGCGCCTCGGGCTGTCGTCGCGGCCCGGGGAGCTGGCCCTGCTGCAGGCCGTGGCGGCGATCGGGCAGAGTTCCCTCATCGAGGCCTACGAGCGCGTCTTCCGCACCCACGGCCGGCACGCGGCCCAGGTGCTCCTCGTCGCCGACGACATCCAGCACCGCGCCCGGTACCTCAACATCCGCAACACCCTGCGGGCGCTGCTGGAATACGGCGTGATCCCCGTGATCAACGAGAACGACACCGTCAGCGTGGAGGAGCTGCGCACCAGCTTCGGCGACAACGACCGGCTGGCGGCGCTGGTGGCCACGCTCCTCGGCGCTCCCCTGCTCGTCCTCCTCTCCGACGTCGACGGCCTCTTCGACCGCCATCCCTCCGATCCCGCCGCGCGCCGGCTCGACACCGTCGCCGCCGTGGATGCGGCGGTGGAGGGCCTGGCGCGCGATTCCCTCGGCGGCCTCTCCAAGGGGGGCATGGCGAGCAAGATCGCCGCCGCCCGGATCGTGGGCGAGGCGGGGGGCCACTGCATCATCGCCTCGGGGCGCGACGACCACGTCCTCGAGCGGATCGTCGCCGCCGAGACGGTCGGCACCCTGTTCGTGGGGCGTGCCGAGGCGATGCCGGCCTGGAAGCGCTGGATCGGCTGGTCGGCCGACGCGCGGGGCCGGATCCTCGTCGACGACGGCGCGCGATCCGCCGTCGTGAGCGGCGGCCGCAGCCTGCTGGCCGCGGGCGTGCGCGGCGTGGAGGGGGAGTTCGCGGCCGGCGACGTGGTGACGCTGGCCACCGCCGGGGGGGAGTTCGCCCGCGGTCTGGCCAACTATCCCGCCGCCGACCTGCGCCGGATCGCCGGCCTGAAGACCGACCGGATCCTGGAGACGCTCGGCTACTGCCCCTACGACGAGGTGATCCACCGCGACAATCTCGCCGTCACGCGCCGCGACGCGACCGCCGGATCCTGATCCATGCCCTGGGAACTGCTCGTCATCCTGGTGCTGATCCTCGCCAACGGCTTCTTCTCGGGAGCCGAGATGGCGATCGTCGCCAGCCGCCGCGGACGCCTCCGGCAGATGGCCGAGGAGGGGGACGAGGCGGCGCGCACCGCGCTCGAGCTGGCCTCGAGCCCCGACCGCTTCCTCCCCACGGTGCAGATCGGGATCACGCTCGTGGGGACGCTCGCGGCCGCCTACGGCGGCGACCGGCTGGTGAGCGACCTCGCGGCCCGTCTGGCCCCCGTGCTTCCGGCGGCGATGGCGGGGGCCGCCCGCCCGATCGCGCTGACGATCTTCGTCGCGCTCCTCTCCTACTTCACGCTCCTCCTGGGCGAGCTGGTCCCGAAGCGGCTGGCGCTGCGGCGCGCCGAGCCGATCGCCAGGACGGTGGCGCCGATCATGCAGCGATTCGCCCGGCTGGCCACGCCGGCCGTGGCCCTGCTGGGATGGTCGACCCGCGCCGTGCTGTTCCTGCTGCGGGCCCACCGCCAGGAGGGGCCGAGCGTGTCGGTGGACGACATCGAGCACCTCCTCGAGGCGGGCCGTGCCGAGGGGGTGCTCGAGGCGGTGGAGACCGCCGTGGCCAGCGAGGCGCTGCGCCTCGGCGACCGCACGGTGCGCGACATCATGCGGCCGCGGATCGACCTCGACGCCCTCGACATCGCCACGCCGCCGGAGGAGGTGCTCGGGGCGATCGCCATGGCGGGCTACTCGCGTCTTCCCGTCTACGAGGGCTCCCTCGACCACATCCTCGGCTACGTCGCGCTCAAGGACGTCCTCCGTCAGAACTGGATGGGATGGCCCATCGAGCTGCGCAAGCTGATGCGCAAGGCCCTCTTCGTGCCCGAGACCATGCCCCTCGACCGCCTCTTGGAGCTGTTCCAGAAGGAGAAGAACCAGCTGGCGATCGTGCTCGACGAATACGGTGGCACCGAGGGGATGGTGACGCTCGAGGACGTCCTCGAGGAGCTCGTGGGGGAGATCCACTCCGAGCACCGCTCGCAGCGGGACGCGCCCTTCGTGGAGCGCGGCGACGGCTCCTGGCTCGTCGACGGCAGCGCGTCGGTGGAGCAGCTCGCCGATCGTCTCGGCATCCGCCCCGACCCCCTCCCGCGCGACTTCTCCACCGTCTCCGGCCTGGTGCTCGCGCGGCTGGAGCGGATCCCCTGCGTCGGCGAGCGGACGGAATGGCAGGGGCTGTCGATCGAGGTCGTCGACATGGACGGCCGCCGGATCGACAAACTGCTCGTCAGACGAACCTGACGCCGCTCACGGCGAGGGGAGCCCGGGCCGGGCGTCCGGCGGGACGTCCGGGTCGCGGGTCGGCCCGTCCAGCGCCGGGGCGGTGAGCGGGGGCGTGTTCCCCGGCCCCCCCTGGGGCGGCACCGGCGTGGTGGGCATCGTGCGGTCGATCGCATCCTGGAGGACGAACGGCTTCGGGAACGGCTCGTCGAGCTGCTCGAGCAGCTTCCGGTACTGGTTGATGTAGCCGACGATGTCGTCGTTGGTGATGCTGTCGTTGCGGATCACCGGATTGGCGTCGAGCATCTCGCGCCAGGCCACGAAGGCCTCCTCGAAGGCCTGCTTCGCCGGCTGCAGCCGCGCCGCCTCGAACTCCTTCTTGGCCGTCCAGGTCCGCTCCCGGGCGCGGAGGGCGGGCTCGGTGCCCTCGGCCTCGCACGTCGCCCGCCAGAAGTTGAAGTTCACGATGTCGCGGTAGCGGTCGATGATCTCCGCCGTCTCCGTGGCCGTGAGCCAATCGCGGGCGAGCGTGCGGGCCTGGGCGTTGACCTCGGGCGGTGCCTCGGCGGCCACCATCGGCCAGTTCACGCGCCGCGCTTGATCCGCCAGCATCGCCTGCCGCATCTGGGCGTCGGTGCGGTCCATGGGCGGCACCGACAGCGCCGCCTTCTGCTCCTCCGGCAGGGCCGCGAACCGCGCCTCCTCCATCGCCTTGAAGCGGCCGGGGAGGAGCTTCTCGAGCTCCTCGTTGATGCGCGACGCCGTCGCCTCCTGCTGCTCCTTGAGGCCGAGACGGACCTCCACGTCCCAGGTGGTGGGGATGAGGCGCTGGGAGAAGTCGAGCATCTCCTTCTTCGCCTTCTCCCAGCCCGCGCGGGCGGCCTCGCCGAACACGCCGTCGTCCCCGAGGGCACGGGCGTAGTTGATCATCGTCATCATCGGCTCGCTGTGGAAGATCAGCGCCGTGGTCTTGAGGGGCGCGCCGCCGTCCACGAGCTGCTGGCCGGCGTGGTACTTCTCGTTGCCCACCAGCCAATTGTCGCGCTCGGGCTGGGTGCGCCCCGGCCGGTCGCGCTGGTGGAAGTCGTCGTCGGCCTTGAAGAGCCGGCGGTACTGCACCTTCTCGTCGGCGCGGCCGATCTTTTGGCCGATGAACCACCCCATCCTCCCCAGCAGCCGGGGCTCGTAGAGGTTGTAGCCGATGCCCTGGCGGAGGAACTCGATCCCCTTCATCACCCACGAGTAGCGGTCGCGGTAATCGTCGAACTCGACGGAGATGTTGTAGGAGAGGTTGTGGGCCTGGAAATCCCACACGGAGTAGAAGTTGGGCTGGAGCTTCGTCATCTGCTCGAGCGTGGCGGAGAGGTTCGTCCAGTCCTCCACCTTCTTGTAGTGATTGGCACGGTCCCAGAGCAGCGTCACGGCCGCCGGCTTGAGCCCCAGCGTCGCCAGCCGCATCGTCTCGCTCGAGGGATCGATCTCGCCGAGGTTGGCCTGCGAGAGCTGGTATTCCTTGCGGAGCTGGGCGAGCTTGCCGCCGGCACTGCGCGAATCGGCCGGCTGGCTGAGCGCCGAGAGGGGCAGCAGCAGGGCCGCGATGCCCACCAGCGAGAGGAGCGTCGCCGGGCGGAGCCCGAGCCACGAGCCGCGTCCCGACGCACCGGCAGGACGCCCCGATCCGGCCCCAGGGGCCGCGCCATCCCGATTCATGATGCCACCTCACGAGCCCGCAGGCAGAACGATCCGATGACGAAGAAGGCCACGAGGAACCCGAGCGTCTCGGCGCCGTGCGCGAGAATCAGGTCGCCGGGGATGTCGAATCCGCCCCCGATGAAATGACTGGTGTCGAGGGCCGAGAGCGAGGGGAACAGCTCCGATCCCAGCCGCATCGGCGCCAGCAGCACCGTGTCGACCGCCTTCATCGCCAGCACCAGCGGCGTCCGCTCGAGCTCAAGCGTGATCGCGGTCTGGGTGACGAGGCGGTAAAAGGACTCGATCGGGCCGCCGCCCGGCGCCGAGCCGGGGATGCCGGCGGCGAGGTCCTTGGCGATCGAGATGTCGCCGGTGGTCTGGCTGTGGTAGAGGCGGGCGATGAACTCGCGGAACAGGCCGACCATGATCACCGCCACGGTCGCCAGGAGGGCCACCGGGCCGGCCAGGAAGGTGCTGAACATCACCCCCAGCGCGGTCACCAGGAGCATCGAGAACCAGATCCCCAGGCAGCTCTTCAGGTAATTGAGCGCGAACGACCCGCTGCCGCGGCGGATGTAGAAGTCGGCCTGGGCGACGCCGAAGTACTGCGCCGGCTCGAGGCACTGCAGCACGACCTCGATCCGCCCCTGGTCGACGATGTCGCGGTAGAGGTCGATTGTCTGCGTGCCGCCGTCGGCGGTGGTGGTGGTCAGCGTCCGGGGGACGAGCCACTGGTCGATCGTGAATTCCTTGGCGTTGAAGTAGCGCGGATCGGACTGCACCTTCGTGCTCGGGTTGCGGACGCGCACGCTGCCGCTGATCCCCTTCTCGATGTTGCCGGTGTAGGTGCGAAAGACGCGGACGAACATCTCCAGCGGCAGGCCGTCGGGGTAATCCGCCTCGTCCACGCCGTCGAAGAGCCACACCGCGGCGGCGAGCTTGCCCCCCTCGATGTACGACCGGTAGGACCACTCCGCGCCCACGCTGATCCCGCGCTTCGTCGCCACCCCCTCGCGGTCGATGAAGGTCAGCTGGCCGCGGAGGGGCTTGCGGGCCTCGAGGATCCCCTCGGGCGGGCCGAGCCGGTAGGTGCGCGCGGCCCCCTCCCCCTCGGCGATGACCTCGTGGAAGTGCCCCTGCACGTTGTCGGTGCGGCCGGTGCCGTCGGGGGCGAGTTCGACGCGGTGGCGGTGGCCGCGGTCGAGGCTCGTGCGCCCCTCGAGCCCCGTGACGGCCCCCGCGTCGTCGCTGATCTCGACGAGGTCCGCCGCCTCGAGGGTGTGGGCGTGCTGGACGCTCCGCACGACGAAGCCCCAGCCGACGACCCCCATCACCGCCAACAGCGCCGTCCCCACCAGCGCGAAACCGAGGAACCGGCCCAGCACCACCTCGCCGGTGCGCACGGGCTTGGTGGTGACCGTCTGGATCGCCTTGGCCTTGAAGTCGGCCGGCAGGCTGAAGACGGAGAGCACGAGCGTCACCAGACACACCAGGACGTTGGTCGCGAAGAGGATGAAGCCGAGGTACAGCTTCCCCGGATTGACGCTGGTGGGATCGAGGAACCACCCCGCGAACACGATCAGGAGCGCGAACAGCGCCAGCACCACCAGGACGTTGCGGCGCAGCGACTCCTGGATGGCCAGCCGCGCCAGCGCCCAGATCCGGCGCGGCGACATGGCCAGGAGATCGGCCACCCCGGAGATCACGCCGCGGTAGACGCGGTCGCCCGCCTGCAACGGGCCGTGGACCGACGACTGCACCAGCCACGCCAACGCCCCCGCGATCACCGCCAGCAGGCTGGCCGCGAACAGGTAGGTGACCAGCGCCCCACCGATCCACTGCGAGAACGCCGGAATACTCTCTTCCAAGACCATGTGCCGTCTTCCCGCTCGCGTGTCGCCACCCCCGGTCCCCGCCGCCGGTCGCCCGCCCGCCGGGCGCCGTCACGGCCTGCCGTCAGCCCTGCCGCGCCCGCCGGCCGGGCCGGGCCTCCGTGTCACGCACGACGTCGAGGAACAGGTCCTCCAGGGTGGTGCGCGGGTTGCCGATCTCGATGTCCTGGCCGCCGTGGCGGCGGAGCACCTCGCGGATCTCCTCGGCCGCCGCGCCCGAGAGCCCCTTGGCGCGGATCTGGGTGATGTCGGAGACGCGCAGGAGTTCCTCGACGCGGCCGAGCTCCTTGAGCTCGCCTTGATGGAGCACCGCGATCCGGTCGCACACGTCCTCGACGTCGGCCAGGAGGTGCGACGACATGATGACCGTCTTCCCCTTCTCCTTGAGCTCGATGATCAGATCCTTCATCTCGCGCGTGCCGATCGGGTCGAGACCGCTCGTCGGCTCGTCGAGGATCACGAGGTCGGGGTCGTTGATCAGCGCCTGGGCGACGCCGATGCGCCGCGTCATGCCCTTGGAGTACTCCTTCAGCTGCCGCTTGCGGTCGCGCTCGAGCCCCACCCGCTTGATGAGGGCCGCGGCGCGCTCGCGGCGCTCGGCCGGGGGCATGTCGAAGAGCCGGCCGTAGAAGTCGAGCGTCTCCTCGGCGTCGAGGAACTTGTAGAGGTACGACTCCTCCGGGAGGTAGCCGATGCGCTCGTTCTTCGAGACGTCCGTGGCCTCGCGGCCGAAGACGAAGGCCTCGCCGCCGGTGGGGAAGATCAGGCCGAGGAGCAGCTTCATCGTCGTCGTCTTGCCCGAGCCGTTGGGGCCGAGAAGACCGAAGATCTCCCCGCGACGGATCTCGAGGTCGAGCGGCTTGAGGGCCACCTTCTTGCTGCGGCCCCAGAAATCGCGGTAGGTCTTGGCCAGGTTCCGGGCCTCCACCACGACCTCCCGGGACGCGTCCGCCCCGCCGCCACCCGCCGCCTGTGCTTGCATGGATCGTTCCTCGGTATGCCTGGCCCGGACGATGCGATCGCCGCCGGCGGTGTCTCGCGTCGCCTGAAATCCCCCGTCAACGATGCTGTCACCACGTTGTAACGGCAAGTTCCCGCTTGTGTAGGGGGCCCGGGACCGGGCGAAACTCCGCGTCCGGGGCCCCTCGGGGCGCCCCGTCGGCCCCCTCACGAAGGCGATCCGGTGGGCGACCTCTCCCCTTTCCCCCGCCGGCGGCGGATGACGCCGGCCCCGACGGACCGCCCCGTCCCCCACGCGTGTACGAGCGCCGCGGGACAACGGTTTGCCCATGCCCGGATTTCGCCGTCGCTGACGAAGCCGAGAGTTGACGCGATCCGGGAGGTGGAAATAATGATCCCTGTCGAGACTGAGTCTCAATATCGCGCCTGCGGTTTTTCACACCCATGCCAGCCGAAAACCTTTCGCCCGCCGTGGTGAGCCCGAGTGATCGCTGGATCGGGCGTACGCCTGCGGGGCCCATCCCCCACGTCCCGGGGAACAAATGTTTGGCTGGCGCTCGCCGGCGCCGCCGTCACCTGGGCCGCCGGTCCGGCGGCGGCCGCCTCGCCGCGGCGGGCCGGGGTGGATTCACGCTCGTCGAATTGCTCGTCGTCATCGCCATCGTGGGCACGCTCGTGGGGCTGCTCCTCCCGGCGGTCCAGGCGGCCCGCGAGGCGGCCCGCAGGATGCAGTGCCAGAACCACCTCAAGCAGTGGTCGCTCGGCCTGGCCAATCTCGAAACCGCCGCGCGCCGCTACCCGAACCTGGCGACGTGGAACGCCGACCCGGCCGCCTCGTCCTCCTGGTCGGTGCAGGCGCGGCTCCTGCCGTACCTCGAGGAATCGGTGATCGGGGCCGACGTCGCCCGGCAGCTCACGGTCGACTACTCCGTGGCCACGCTCGGCGACGGCGTGACGCCGATCTCCTCGGTGCGGATCCCCCCCCTGCTGTGCCCGTCCGAGCCGAAGGACCGACCGCGCGTCGACGGCACGACCCGCCATTACCCGCTCAATTACGCCGCCAACGCCGGCACGTGGCTGATCCATGACCCGGCCACCGGCGCCACCGGCGACGGCGTGTTCGTGGTCAACCGGCGCCTCGGCCCCGCCGACGTGCTCGACGGCCTGTCGCGCACGGTCGCCTTCGCCGAGGTCAAGGCCTGGACCCCCTACCGGCGCGACGCCGACATGGCCAGCGTCCCGCCGCCCTCCCAGCCCGGCTCGACGATCGGATCGCTCAAGACCGAGAGCGGGCACACCGAGTGGGTGGATGGCCGCGTGCACCAGTCGGGTTTCACCGCGGCGTTCCCGCCCAACACGGTCTTCGACCTGTCCGGCGGGGGCACCCTGCTCGACGGCGATTGGACCAACCGCCGCGAGGGCACCTCGCGGACCATCGCCACCAGTGCCGCGGTCACCGCCCGCAGCCACCATCCGGGGCTCGTCAACGCCACCCTGCTCGACGGCAGCGTCCGCTCCGTCGGCAGCGACGTCGACGCCGCGGTGTGGCGGGCGCTGGCGACGCGAGCCGGGGGCGAATCGGCCGACGCACCGTAGCCGCAGGACCCGTTCGGCGTGGGTCGGGGAGCCCGGCCGACCCTCGTTCAGCGGCCCAATTCGCGGCTCGCGCTCACCGCCGGCGTCTCGGCCGCGGCGGCCGCCGCCCGCTCCGCCGCCACCGCGGCCACACGGTGGGCGAGCGACAGCTCGCCGTGCGTGAACCAGGCGTCGTCGGGACGGCCGAGGCGGTCGATCTTCTTGGCGGCAAGCTGCTCCCACGAGAGGCCGTTGGCGACGTGCCAGGTCGCCGCCTGGGCGACCTTCTGCGTCACCTCGCCACGACCGAGTCCCTCGAGAATGGCCCGCAGCGCCGGATCGGTGGAGAAGGAATCGAGCGCCACGAGCTTGTACTTCATCCGGTTGGTCGGCTCCTTCTTGCCGTGCTCGAGGCAGACGGTCGTCACCTTCACGGTCTTGGACTTCTCCGGCGGGATCGAGAAGGCGCCGCCGGCGGGCATGCCGCCCATGCCCATGCCGCCCATGCCACCCATGCCGCCGCCGCCCATGCCACCCATGCCGCCGCCGCCGAACCCACCGCCCATGCCCTGGCCCATGCCGCCGCCACCCATACCGCCGCCGCCCATGCCGTTCATGCCACCCATGCCGCCCATGCCACCCATGCCCATCTGGGCGAGCACGGGCACGGCGGCGAACGCCGACGGCATCTTGAGCGACAGCGGCTTGTCGGAGGTGTTCTTGAGGATCACCTGCGCGGAGCGGGAGTCGTTGGCGATGAAGCGGATCTCGACGAGGCCCTCGGCCTCCGCGCTGAACAGCTCGCGCACCACCGGCGGCTCGGCCGCCGTGGTGGAGCCGGTCTTCCCGCCGGCGTCACGGCCGTGGGCCGAGGAGGCGAAGAGGGCGAGGGCGACCAGAGCGGGGACGACGAAGGAGCGAGCCATGGCACATACCCTTCTTGACCCGGGGCGAGGCGGGCCCGGGAAGGTGAACGGGTGGAACGCGGGAACGACACCCGCGTCGGCCGCGGCCCCACAGGCCGCGGTCGGCACACCCGTAGTATGCCTTCGGATCCCGGGGGGGGAAATCCGCAGAGGCTGCCCCAGGATTGCCGGTCGCGGCGATGGTGCCGGTCGCAACGGCGCCCGCGGAGCCGCGGCGCTCGCCTCCGACCGGCGAAAACCGTTGCCGGCGGGCCTGGTGCCGCCGATCCCGCCGGACGCGGAACGACGGCGGGCGGGGCCCGGCCGGGGTCAGCGCTTGGAGAACTGCGTGCCGCGACGGGCGCCGCGGAGGCCGTACTTCTTCCGCTCCTTCATGCGACCGTCGCGGGTCAGCAGGCCGCCCTGGCGGAGCGGCTCGGCCAATTCCCCGTCGAACGCCTTGAGCGCCCGGGCGATGCCGAGGCGGCAGGCTCCCGCCTGCCCCGCGGGGCCGCCCCCGTCGACCGTGATGTCGACGTTCACCGACGACTGCCGCCCGACCTGCTCGAGCGCCCCCGACACCTGGATGCGATCCTTGATGGCCGGGAAATACGCGCCGAGCTCGCGACCGTTGACGGTGATGGTGCCGTTGCCGGGGCGCATCCGCACGCGCGCCACCGCCGTCTTGCGCCGCCCCGTGGCGAGCACGTCGCCGTTGCCCCGGACACTCTTGGTCGCCTGCTCGGCCATCGCGAAATCCTCGTCGCTTCCTGGTTCGCTCGCTGTTTCTGCTGCCGCTGTCGATCGTGCGTCCGCCCGCGGGGGGCGGTGCGTCGCCGGGGTCATCCCCCGGCTTCCGCGGGACTCACCGCGCCGTCAGCTCGAGGGGCCGGGGCGCCTGCGCCTGGTGGGGATGCTCGGGGCCGGCGTAGACCTTGAGCTTGTCGAGCATGTGGCGCCCGAGTCGCGTCTTGGGGAGCATGCGGCGCACCGCCTCCTCGAGGATCGACTCGGGCTTGTGCTCGAGCCGCTCGGCGGCGGTCTCGGTCTTCAATCCCTGGTAACCCGTGTACCAGCGGTAGATCTTCTGCTGCCACTTCTTGCCGCTGAACTGCACCTTCTCGGCGTTGACGACGACGACGAAATCGCCGGTGTCGACGTGCGGCGTGAAGGTAGGCCGGTGCTTGCCCATGAGGATCATGGCGATCTCGCTCGCCAGTCGGCCGACGCGCTTGTCGGTGGCGTCGACGAGCCACCACTGCTGCTCGACCTCGCCGGGCTTCGCCATGAACGTCTTCATCGGTTCGGTGTCCCTGGGTGTCCCGTGGGGTCGGGATCGTGGGTGATCGGGTGATCGGATTCGGGTGTGGGCGCCGTGGAATCGCCACCGGGGCCTCGGCCGGGGTGGCCGTGGACCCGTGACGCCCCGCGACGCAGGCTCCGAGCCGCGGGGCCACGGCCGGCCGCGGGGAGCGGGCCGGGGGATCCACCGACGGCGTACGGGCGCGACGGAAGCCCCGGAGAATACCAGTGCCCGTGGACGCGGGCAAGCGACGACGCAATGCCCCGGGATTCCGGGGAACCGGGCCGTCATCCGCTCGCCGCCGGCCTCCCCTCCCCCGCCCCCCCCGTGCCCCCCCCGGCCGGCGCGAGCACCTCCCCCCACAAGCCGTCCGACAGCAGCAGCCCCTCCCGGGTGAGCCGCACCCGCCGGCCGTCGTCGCTGGCCCATCCCGCCGCCACCCAGCGGGGGAGCACGCTGCCGAGGAGCGCGTCGAGGGGCATCCCCGCCGCGGCCCGGAAGCGGTCGCGGTCGATGCCGTCACGGCGGCGCAGCCCCAGCACGATCCGCTCGCGCGCCGCCTCCTCCTCCGACATCCGCTCCACCTCCGCCGCCGGATCCTCGCCGGCGAGCACGCGCCGCATCCAGGTGAAGGGGCTGCGGTGGTTGCCGATGCGCGTCCGGCCGTCGAAGCGGGCGGCGCCGGGGCCGAAGGCCTCCCAGGGACGGTGATCCCAGTAGGTCTCGTTGTGGCGGCAGCGCCGGCCGGGGCGGGCGAAGTTCGAGACCTCGTAATGCTCCAGACCGGCGGCGTCGAGGCGGTCGAGCGTCGCGAGGAACATCGCCCGCTCGGTGGCCTCGTCCACCGGCACGAGATCGCCGCGCCGGCGCCGGGCCTCGAAGGCCGTGCCGCGCTCGAGCGTGAGGCAGTAGACCGAGACGTGCTGGCACCCGAGCCCCGCCACCGCGTCGAGATCGGCCTCCACGTCGGCCGTCGTCTGCCCCGGCGCGGCGATCATCACGTCGACGTTGACCTCCATCCCGGCGCCGAGGAGGAGATCGGCGGCGCGGCGCACGTCGTCGGGCGAATGATCCCGGTCGAGGGCCGACAGCGTCGCCGGCGCGAGGCTCTGCGCGCCGAGGCTGACGCGCGTCACGCCGCACGCGCGCACCGCGGCCACGAATCCGGCCGTGACGTCGCCCGGATTGGCCTCGAGCGTGACCTCCGCCCCGGGGACCGGCCCGACGCGCCGCGCGAGGATCGCGAACAGCCGCCGCACGCCGTCGGCCCCGAGGTGCGACGGCGTGCCCCCGCCGAGGTAGAGCGTGTCGACGGCCAGCGGCGCCTCCAGCCGCCCCAGTTCCGCCCCCAGCGCCTCCAGATACGCCCCCTGGAGGTCGTCGCGGCCGGCCACCAGCGCGAAGTCGCAGTAGCCGCAGCGCCGGCGGCAGAACGGGACGTGCACGTAGGCCGCCCGCGGCGCGGCGCCCGAGGGGGTCAGAGCCACGGCTGCAGCCGGCCGTCGAGCATGTCGGGGATCCGCTTGGCGAGCATCCGGCGGATGCGCTCCTCGGTGTAGCGCGTGGAGAAATGGGAGGCGATCACCACCTCGTTGCGGAACCGGGACCGCCTCGCGATCAGGTCGTCGAGGTGCATGTGGCCGAACTTGTGGATCTTCTCCTTGCGGTGGCCGTGGGCCACGAAGGTCAGCTCCGTGATCAGCACCGAGGCCTCGAACATGGCCGGGCAGCGGTCGAGCCCCTCGGGGGAACTGTCCCCCAGGTAGGCCACCAGCGGGGAGCGCACCTCCTGGGTGACGTCGACGCCGGAGTGCCGCAGGTCGCGGATCCGCTCGCCGGGGAGCCCGTGGTACTCCGGCTTCAGTTTCCGCCGCCGCTCCCACACCACGTAGCCCACGCTCGGCAGCGTGTGCGTCGTCGCCGACACGGTCACGACGTGCTCGCGCGACAGCTCGATCTCCCCGCCCGGCCGGGCGGGGAGGAGCGTGCAGGGCAGACGGCCGCGATCGAGCCGGGCCACCGCCTTGAGGAGGCGCTCGATCGGCTCGATCGCCTCCTCGGGCACGTAGATCGTCGGCGGCTCCATCTTCATCATCCGCCGCCGCGCCACGTACACCGGCAGGGCCGCGATGTGGTCGAGATGGGTGTGGGAGAGGAGCCAGGTGGCGGTGCCCATGAAGCCCCAGGGCTGCGCCCCCAGGTCGAAGCCGATCTTCAGCTCCGGCACCCGCCAGTAGGTCTGCACGGCGGCCCGCGACCAGCCCTCGATCGTGAGCCCCTTGTGGACGAGCGTGCGGTAGGGGGCGTTGTCGATGCCGGACATGCACGGAACCGTTCAGGGGGAGGGGGATTCGGCGTCCGCAGGGGCGGCCGCGTCCGGCGGGCTCGCCGCGGCGGGGCGGGCTTCGAGCCAGATCTCGTCGAAGAGGCGCTCCTGGCGCGCGGCCACGCGCCGGCGGCGGACGAGCTCCAGAACCGCCAGAAACATACCCACCAGTCGGGCGCGGGCCAACGATTCGTCGAACAGCTCCGAGAAGGCCACCCGCCCGCGGGCGGCCACCGCGGCCTCGATCCGCTCGATGTGGGTCTCCAGCGGCGTGTCGTCGCCGACGATCTCGCGGGGACGCCGCTGCTCGCGCCGCCGGAGGACGCGCGACATCGCGGTGACGAGATCCCAGACGTGCACCTCCCCGATCGGCACGTCGGCCGCCGCGGTCCGTGGCGCCGGCGCGGCCGCCGTGCGCGCGAAGCGCAGCTCCCACTGCCGCGCGCGATCCTCGAGGAGCACCGCCGCGTCGCGGTACTGCTTGTACTCGAGCAACCGGCGCACCAGATCCTCGCGGACCGGCTCGACGGGGTCCTCCGTCTCCTCCGGGCGCGGCACGAGCGCCCGGGACTTGATCTCCAACAGCACGCTGGCCAGTTCGACGAACTCCCCCACCTGGTCGATCGCCACCGCCTCGATCACCGCCAGCGAGGCGACGAACTCCGAGGCGATCCGTGCGATCGGCACCTCGGTGACGTCCACCTCCTCGCGTTTGACGAGGTAGAGGAGGAGGTCCATCGGACCGGAGAACACGTCGGTGGCGACCTGGAACTGCACACCGTCTCTCCGGGGATGGTCCGCGACCCCGGGCGACGCCGCGCGCGCCGGGCCGGGAGGGCATTTGCCGTGGATCGGCCCGGCATGTCAATGCCGCAATCGACGGCGCCGCGCGATAGCATGACGGCCATGGATCCCCATCCGCACGACATTCTCTGGGCCCCCTGGCGCCTGGCCTACGTCCAGGGGGACGCGGCCGCCCGCCCCCCCACGGTCGAGCCGGCCGCGTGGCGCGCCGGGGCCGACCGCGGCTGTTTCCTCTGCCGGGCGGCGGCCGCCGCGCCCGAGCACGACCGGACGCTGTTGGTGCTGGCGCGCTCCGCGTCCACGCTCGTGATCGTCAACCGTTTCCCCTACGCCAACGGCCACCTGCTCGTCGCCCCGCTCGACCACCGGGCCGGGCTCGCGGATCTCGAGCGCGACGTGCTCGCCGAGCTGCAGCAGCGGCTGGCGGAATGGTGCGACCGGATCGCCGCCCGGATGGAGGCGCAGGGCTTCAACATCGGCCTGAACCTGGGCGCCGTGGCCGGGGCGGGGGTGCCGGGGCACCTCCACTGGCACCTCGTGCCGCGCTGGCCGGGCGACGTCAACTTCATGCCCACCGTGGCGGGGGTGCGCGTCCTGCCGCAGGCGCTCGAGAGCCTCTGGGAGCAGCTCCGATGAGCGGGCCGGAGGGCGGCCCCGCGCCGTGGGGCCCCGACTGGCGGGCCCGCGAGTCGGTGATCCTCGCGCCCTGGGCGATGCACGCGGCCGACTCGCTCGGCCGGGTCCACCCCGAGCCCGCCCACCCCTTCCGCAGCCCCTACCAGCGCGACCGCGACCGGATCGTCCACTCCGCCGCCTTCCGCCGGCTGGCCCACAAGACGCAGGTCTTCACCGGCTACCACGGCGACTACCACCGCAGCCGCCTGACGCACACGCTCGAGGTGACCAACATCGCGCGCACGCTGGCCCGCAGCCTGGGGCTCAACGAGGACCTCGTCGAGGCCCTCGCCCTGGCCCACGACATCGGCCACCCGCCGCTGGGCCACGCTGGCGAGGACACGCTCGACGAACTGCTCGCCGGCGAGGGGGGATTCAACCACAACGAGCAGGCCCTGCGGATCATGGAGCTGCTCGAGTCGCGCTACCCGCGCTTTCCCGGCCTCAACCTCTCGCGCGAGGTGCTCGACGGGCAGGCCACGCGACGGCGCGACCGCGGCGGGCCGGCGCCGATCCTCGAGACGCAGGTCGTCGACGCCGCCGACTCCATCGCCTACGACACGCACGACGCCGACGACGCCGTGGAACTGGGGCTGGTGGCGCTCGAGGAGCTGCTGGAACTGCCGCTGGTGGCGGATGCCGCCGCCCGGGTGCGGAGCCGCTTCGGCGCGATCCAGGGGGTGGAGCTGCGCCGGGCGGTGCTCCTCGAGCTGGTGGACGTCCAGGTGGCGGGGCTGCTCGAGCAGGCCCGGGGGGCGATCGAGGCCCTCGGGGTGCGTTCGCCGGACGACGTCCGGCGCGTCTACCGGGAGGCCGCCGCGCCCGCGGGTCCGCGCATCGTCGCTCCCGCGCGCGGCGTGGCGGAGGGCAAGCGGGAGCTCGAGGCCTTCCTCTTCGCGCGCGTCTACCGCAGCCAGCGCGTGCTGGCGGTGCGTGTGCCGGCGCAGGAGCGGCTGCGACGGCTCTTCGAGTGGTACGCGGCCCGGCCCGGGGAACTGCCCGCGGGCTTCCGCGGCCGTGCCGAGCGCTTCGGCGTGCGGCGCAGCGTGGCGGATTACCTGGCGGGGATGACCGATCGGTATCTCGAATGGGACCACCGCCGGCGCCTCGGCACCGACTAGCCCGCCCCCCTGCATCCCGCACGACCGGCAGGATCGGACCGGGGCGCGGATCGTGGTAGGATTGGGCGCGTCGTCGATTCTTCCCGCCCCCCGCGCCCCGCCCCACCCCGCCATGGCTCTCCTCGTCCTCCGCGCCATCTTCTTCATGGTGGCGATCGGCATCGCCGTGCTGATCTTCGGCTCCGACGAGATCCGGCAGGGCCCCTCGTGGGTGCCGTGGGCCGTGCTCGCCGGGATGGTGGCCCTTCCCGCGACCGTGATCGGCCTCGACACGTCGATCAAGCGCAAGGACCTGACCGTGATCACGGCGGTCTACTTCGGCGTCCTCGTGGGGGTGTTCCTCACCTACGTCGCGATCCTCGCCCTGACGCCGATCATCCCGCGGCCGCCGCGGAGCCCGGTCTTCGACTGGCTGCCGCTCGTGATGGGGATGGTGCTGTGCTACATGTGCACCAGTCTCCTCCTCCAGACGCGCGACGACTTCCGCTTCCTCATTCCCTACGTGGAATTCGCCCGTGACATCCAGGGGATGCGGCCCAACGTCCTCGACGCCACGGCGATCGTCGACGGCCGGATCGCGGAACTCGCCGACGCCAGGATCTTCGAGAGCCGGTTCGTCGTCCCCTCGTTCGTCGTCGACGAGCTGCAGTCGTCGTCGGAGTCGGGCGACCGCCAGCGGCGGATGCGCGGCCGCCGCGGGCTGGACGTGCTCAACCGCCTCCGCGAGACCGAGGCGATCGAGATCGAGGTCCTGCCGCCGGACGCCGAGGTCGACGCGGAGGGTTCCGACGAGGCGCGGGTGGTGGCCATGGCGCGGAAGCTCGGCGGGCGGATCATCACCAACGACCCCAACCTCGCCAAGATCGCGGCCCTGCGGAGCGTCCCGTCGCTCAACGTCAACGACGTCGCCGTGGCCCTCAGGCCCTCGTACGTGCCGGGGGATTTCCTCTCGGTGCGGCTCGTGAAGGCGGGCGAGGAGCCGGGCCAGGGGGTGGGCTACCTCGACGACGGCACGATGGTGGTCGTCGAATCGGCCCGCGACCAGATCGGCCGCACCATCCCGGTGACGGTGACGAGCACCCTGCAGCGCCCCGCCGGCCGGCTCGTCTTCGCCCGCCTCGAGGATTCCCGGGCCTGAGCCGGCCTGCGACGGATGGCGGCCCCCCGCTGCCTCCGCCTGCTAGGCTGAAGAGGGCGTGGAGGCCCTCATATCCGGACCGCCGCCGGGCGGATGTCCCGCGCCGGCTCCTCCGCGCCGCAGCTCACGCGAACCCATGGAGAGACGCATGCCCCTGCCCTTCCGCCCCGCCGCGGGCCGAGCGATCGCCGCGGCCCTCGCCCTCGCGCTTCTGCCGACGCCGGCCGCCATCCGCGCCGCCGACACCGGCAATCCGGCCTACGCCGATCCGGCCAAGACCGACGACGACTTCGCCTTCCAGGGGGAGTACGTGGGCGAGGTGCCGGTGAACGGCTCGCCGCTCAAGCTCGGCATCCAGGCGGTGGCCCTCGGCGAGGGCGCCTTCGACATCGTCGTCTATCCCGGCGGCCTCCCCGGCGACGGCTGGCAGGCGCCGACGAAGCTCAAGGGCAAGGGGAAGCGCGACGGCACGGCGGTGACCTTCGAGGTCACCGATCCCGACGGCCGGGCGCACAAGGCCGTGATCAAGGACGGCGCGATCCTCGCCGCCGACGGCGCCGCGAAGATGCCGAAGGTGGAGCGCAAGAGCCCGACGCTCGGCGCCAAGGCCCCGGAGGGGGCGGTGGTGATCTTCGACGGCAAGGGCGTGGAGAAGCTCGAGGGGGGCAAGACGACCCCCGACGGCCTCCTCATGCAGGGTGTGACGACGAAGGACTCCTTCGGCGACGCCACCTGGCACGTCGAGTTCCGCCTCCCCTACCAGCCCAAGGACCGCGGCCAGGGCCGCGGCAACAGCGGCGCCTACGTGGCGGGCGCCTACGAGGTGCAGATGCTCGACAGCTTCGGCCTCGAGGGGCTCAACAACGAGTGCGGCGGGATCTACTCCGTCGCCGCGCCGCTGGTCAACATGTGCTTCCCGCCGCTGTCGTGGCAGACCTACGACATCGACTACACGGCGCCGAAGTACGACGGCGACAAGAAGACGGCGCCGGCCCGCATGACGGTCCGCCACAACGGCGTCGTGATCCACGACAACATCGCCGTCAACCAGATCACTCCCGGCGGCGTCGGCGCCGACGGCAAGGGGGTGAAGGGGCCGCTCCATCTGCAGGATCACGGCAATCCCGTCCGCTACCGCAACGTGTGGGTGAAGCCGAAGCCGTGACACGCCCGGCCCGCGGCCAGCCTCCGTCCCGTGCACCGTCCGCCCCGGCGGGATCCCCCGCCGGGGCGGCGGTCTGCCCGGCCTGCGCGCTGGTCTGCACCGACGTCACGCGCGGCGCGGATGGCGCGCTCGGCGGGGGCTGCGAGGCCGGGCGCGAGGCCGACCGGCTCCGCCGGGCCGCCGAGGCGTCGGCCCCCGCCGCCACCATCGACGGCGTCGCCGCCG
>CAISKG010000236.1 GCA_903885855.1 uncultured Planctomycetaceae bacterium | reverse complement strand
GCAGGCCGACCGCCGCCTCCCGGCCGCCGCGCCCGCACCGGCCCCGTGGCCGAGCCCCAACCGCACGCCCGGCGTCTCGCCCGGCACCGTCGCGGCGCGTGATCCGCGCGCCGCCCGCACCGCGCCGTCGGAGCCGACCTTCTTCGGCATGAGCCTGTTCCGCGCTCCGCAGGGCGACGCGCCGCGGCCGGTGTACGCGGGCGAGGGGCTCGACGAGCGCGACGGTGTCCGGCCGGTGCTCGCCGCCGGTCCCGACGGCCTGCGATTCACCCCCCGGCAGGTCGGCGCGGGGGGGGATCGGATTCCCCGCGGCCCCGATGGCCGTCCGTCGGTGGTGTCCCGGATTCCCGGCTCCTCGATGCCCACCGCCTCGATGCCGCGGCAGCGCCTCGCCGCCCGCAGCGTATCCGACCAGCCGACGCCCGCCGGCGAGCTGCCCCCGCCGGCCGACGCCGCGCCGGCCCGCTCGAGCGCCGGCCGGCCCACGCCCGCCGAGGGGTATCCCGTTCTCGAGGAGCCGCGCGGCGCGGCCCCCGGTGCGGCCGATGACGGACTGTCGTTCGGCCCCGACGGCGACGTCGGCTTCGGCGACGGGCCGCTCGACATGGGGGACGGCTACCCCATGCCCGGCGAGGGCGAGCTGATGTTCCCCGACAGCGGCATGCCGGACGACGGCGGCGCGATGATGATGGACGAGGGCCCGTGGTACGGCGGCGTGCAGATGCACATCCCGTCGTTCTACGACGACCCCTACGCCTGCGAGGATGGCGAGTACTGCCCCGGCTGCTACCCCTGGTGGGATCACGACGGCCGCGTGCTCGCCTTCTTCCGCCGCCTCGGACGCCCCTACTACGGCTGGCGCTGGTACCGCGACTTCACCGCCAGCGTGGGTGTGACGTCGTTCCAGAACACCTCCGACCTCGGCCTCCACGGCAACTACGGCGTCAACGAATACCTCAACTGGTCGATGCCGTTCTGGAACGCCTTCGGCGTCGGCTGGCAGGTGGGCGTGCGCGGCGTGCAGGCCGACTTCCAGCAGACGAAGGTCCTGGCGGCCAACGGCACGCCGATCTTCTCGGCCCAGTCGCGCAACCAAGTCTTCCTCACCACCGGCTTCTTCACGCGGGCCTTCGAGGGGCGCGGCCTCCAGGGCGGTGCGGTGTACGACTACCTCCAGGACAACTGGTACGGCACCGCCGAGTCGTCGCAGGTGCGCGGCGAGGTGAGCTACGTCTGGGGCTACAACGAATTCGGCTTCTGGGGCGCCTTCAACACCTACAACGAGAACGGCATCTTCGCCCCCGGCAAGCGCGGCAACCGGGCCTACATCGACACCCTCGATCTCTACACCGGCTTCTACCGCCTCCAGTTCGGCGACGCCAACGAGCTGAAGATCTGGGGCGGTGCCAGCGGCCAGGGGGACAACCTCCTCGGGGCGCTGATCCGGGCTCCGATGACCCGCAGCGTCGCCCTCGAGGGCACCTTCACCTACCTCATCCCGCGCACCGGCAACACCGTGACGCTCCCCACCGGCGAGAAGGTGAACTTCTCCGAGCAGGCCTGGAACCTCTCCGCCAACGTCGTCTGGTACCCGGCCTGCCGGGCACGCCGCAGCCTGGCGAGCCCCTACCGGCCGCTCTTCGACGTGGCCGACAACGGCAGCATGATCACGGCGATCAGCGTCCCGCGGCAGTGACGCCGGGGGGCCCCGGCGGTGGCTGCCGCGGGCCGGGGGGTTTCTGGTATCCTGCGGGCTTCCGGCCCCGCTTCCCGCGCACCCGCGGGGCGGCGGCCCCCGTTCACCGCAGGACCCCATCCTCCCATGTCGGACCCTCACGATCCGTGGGCCTCCCTGGCAGACTCCCTCGGCGCGGCCCCCGCGCCGGAGAAGGCGCCGGAGCCGCGCCCCGCCCCGCCACCGCCCCGCGCCGCCTCCGAGCCCCGGCCCGCGCGCAAGGCCCCTCCCGAGAAGGGCGCCGACTGGACCGACGTCGTGGCCGACCTGGGCCTCGCACCGGAGCCTGCCGCGCCGCCGCGGCCCGCGCCCCCGAAGCCCGCCGCGCCGCCCCGCGCCGCCG
>CAISKG010000235.1 GCA_903885855.1 uncultured Planctomycetaceae bacterium | reverse complement strand
GGGCGTCAATCGCCGCCCGGCCGCCCGCGGCGGCGGCGGGCTCACCCCGCCCCGCGGAAGTTGGGGCGCAGCCGCCAGGACCCGGCCTCGAGCCGGGCGAGGATTCCCACGAGCGCCCCCTCGGCATCGATGGCCGCGACGCGGCCGGCCGCACCCGGCGCGCGATCGGCCAGGTCGGCGCCCCGCGCCAGCTCCGCGTCGTCGAGCAGGCCGCCGCGCACCGCGCGGTCGAGCAGGGCCCCCTCGAGCCGCGTTACTGGCAGGTGGGGCAGGGCGTCCAGCGGCGGCCGCAGCGCCAGGGCCAGGGTCTCCGGGGAGAGCGCGTCCAGCGGCGTCGCCGCACCGGCCGTGAACGGCCCCACGCGCGTGCGCCGCAGCGACGCCATCACCGCGCGCGTCCCCACGGCCAGCGCCAGGTCGCGGCCGAGCGCGCGGATGTAGGTGCCCGACGAACACTCCACCTCCACCGCCAGACGCGGCCACTCCCAGGCGGTGATCTCCAGCCGCGCCACGTGCACCGGCCGGGGAGCGACCTCGACGGCCCGCCCCTTCCGCGCGAGCCGGTAGGCGCGCTTCCCCTCCACGTGCACCGCGGAGTAGTCGCAGGGGCGCTGGAGGATCGTGCCGCGGAGGGCCGCGGCGGCCGCCTCGATCTCCGCGCCCGACGGCACGCGGGGCGCCGCCTCCTCCTCGACCGGGGTCTCGAGATCGTCGGAGGGACTCGAGCGCCCCAGAAGGAACTCGGCCTCGTAGGCCTTCGACTGCTCGTGGAGCAGATCGACCAGCCGCGTGGCGCTGCCCAGACAGACCACCACCACCCCGCTGGCCAGCGGATCGAGGGTGCCGGCGTGCCCGCAGGCGCGCGACCGCGCCGCGCGCGCCACCACGTCCACGACGCGCCGGCTCGTCACGCCGGGCGGCTTGTCAACCGGGATCACACCCGTGAATGGGGAATCCATACAGCTCCGCGACCTCGGCGGCCGACTTCCCGGCCAGCCGCACCCGGCGCTCCAGCTGCGCCGGATCGTCCACCGCCCCCGCCACCAAACGCTCGAACTTCAGCCGCACCAGCCGCGCCGTGGCCCCGGGGTCGGACCGGGCGTGGCCGGAGGGATGGCGCACCAGGCCGCTCTCGAGGCGCCCGAAGACGGCATGGTCGATCGACAGGCTCGTGGGGATGCCGTCGGGATAGAGGGCGTCGTAGTCCGGTCCGCCGTGGATGATCGCCATCCGCTCCACCAGCCGCGCCACCTCGGGGTCGGCGATCCGCTCGTCGGCGTAGTCCTCCGGCAGGAGCATGAGCGACTCCCAGCCGATGGCCCCGCCGCGTCGCGCCGCGTCGCGCGCCTTGAGCAGCGTGCGGGCCACGATGTAGGGGAGCGAATGGTCGGCCGACTGCCGCGTCGTGGGGGTCCGCTTGGCCGGGTCGGCGATGATCGAGAAGGCGGGCTCGTAGATCGCCACCTCGATCCGCCGGATGCCGTCGGGATCGGCGGCCAGCCCCGGGACGCGCCCGAGCGTCCCCACGAGCGCCTCCAGCGCGCCGGCCGACTGGTGCTCGTAGAGCCCGAGCTTGAAGTGCATGGCGTGGATCGCGAAGGCGTCGCCGGAGAGCCCGAGCTCGAGATCGAAGGGGCTCCGCCCGTCGGGGCCGGGGACGTTGCGGCGGTAGATCGCCAAGGGATTGCGGAACACGTCGCGCGGGCCGACGAATCCCGCCAGCGCGCGCCGCGCGGCCGCGACGGCCGCCTCGGCCGAAAGCGCCGCCGACGCCCCCTTGCTGTCGGAGAGCTGGTGGCCGGCGCGGATCGCCCGGAAGGGGACGTAGTGCGCCACCGCCATCCCGATCGCCGACTCGATCGCGTCGACGTCGCCGCCGAGCGCCGCCGCCCAGGCCGCGGCGCAGGCCACGGCGCCGTGGTGGACATGATCGATGGCGAAGTGGCGCAGCGGAAACACCTCCGCCAGCCGCCCGCGGATCTCGTCGATCAGGAGCATCACGCGCAGCGTCGCGGCGCCGTCGAGGCCGGCCTCGCGCGCCGCGGCCAGCGCGACGGGGTAGAAGTCGTTGTGGCCGAATTCGCCGGCGGTGCGCCCGCGCACGGCGTCGTAGCCGAAGTTCGTGCCGTTGGAATCCCACTCGCGCACCGCGGCGCAGTCCGCCGCCACGCCCTTCTCGACCGCCACGGGGCGGCGTGCCCCCAGGCAGATCGCGCCGCGCGACCCCCGCGCCGGGGTGGAGTCGAGGGCGTCGCGCCGCAGCACCGTGGGGGCGTTGGCCCCGGCGGCCAGGGCCGACACGCCGCAGCCCACGGCGTCGAGGTGGAAGCGTTCCAGGAGCTCGAGCGTGGGGGCGCCGAGGGGGGCCCCGCCGCGGAGGAACTCGCGGCAATACTCGGCCAGCCCGCGGGCCTGGTTGCTGTCGGCGGGCAGGAGGCGGGTGGCGCCGGGCCCGGGCACGCCGTGCGGCGCGGCGGGGCGGGGGGAGTCTGGCATGGCGGGCGGCGAAAAGAGGGGGGGAGATTCGACAGTTCTACCCGATCGGCGGAGAATCGGAGCGTCGTCCGCCCCCCGGCGCCACCAGCATGCACCCGGAACAACTCGGCCCCTACCGGATCGGCGAGCGCCTCGGCCGCGGCGGCATGGGGAGCGTCTACGAGGCGGTCGACACCGGCTCGGGCACGGTGGTCGCCGTCAAGCTCCTCGCCACCCATCTGGCCGACGATCCAGGACTCCGCGCGCGATTCCGCGCCGAGATCGAGACGCTCAAGGAGCTGCGGCATCCGGCCATCGTGCAGCTGCTCGCCTTCGGCGAGGAGGACGGCCAGCCCTACTTCGCCATGGAGCTGGTGCGCGGCCGGACGCTCGAGCAGCTGCTGCGCTCCGGGCGGCGCTTCACCTGGAAGGAGACCGTGGCCGTGGCGACGAGCGTCGCCCGCGCCCTCAAGGTGGCCCACGATCACGGCGTCATCCACCGCGACCTCAAGCCCTCGAATCTCTTGGTGGCCGAGGGGAGCACGCCGGGCGACGGGGTGAAGCTGGCCGACTTCGGGATCGCGAAGCTCTTCGGCTCCGCCGCGCAGACCGCCCACGGCAACATCGTCGGCACCGCCGAGTACATGGCCCCGGAGCAGGCCGCCGGGGAGGCGGTCGACCACCGCGCCGACCTCTACGCGCTGGGCCTGGTGATGTTCGCCATGCTCGCCGGCCGGCCGCCGTTCCGCGGGGTGCAGGCCACCGAGGTGATCCGCAAGCAGCGCACCACCCCGGCGCCGCGCGTCTCGACGGCCGTGGAGGGCGTGCCCCCCGAGCTCGACACCCTCATCGACCGCCTGCTGGCGAAGAGCCCCGACGCGCGGCCCGGCAGCGCGCTGGCGCTGGTGCGGCTCCTCACGGCCATCGACACCCACGTCACCACGGTGGAATCGCCCCCCTCCGGCCGCCCCGACAAGCTCGTCATCGACGATCTCCCGCGCTCGCCCACCGATCGCGGCGCCGCGGCGTCGCTCTCCGGCGACAACACCACCGTCGTCGGGCCGTTCGCCGAGGCGCCCGGCACCGCGGGCCGGGGCACGGCGGAGAGGGCTGCGGGACCGGGCGGCCCCGTCCCCGCCAGCCCGACGCCCGCG